>JAYKGS010000097.1:0-8420 GCA_035284945.1 Synechococcus sp. | reverse complement strand
CATGGCTCCGCTGGTAGAGGCCTACCGGCGTCAGGAGCAATTCAGTGCCGATGTGGCCCATGAGTTGCGCACTCCCCTCGCCAACCTGCTGGCCCTGGTGGAGGCCGAACGCAGCACCATCGCCGATCTACCCCCGAGCCGAACAGCGACGAGCCTGGATCGGGTCCTGGGCCAGGGCCGGCGCCTTCAACAGCTGATCGCTGACCTGCTCTTGCTCGCCAACTTGGAGCGACCCTTTTCCCAGAGCCAGAAGCAGGTGTGCAACCTGGCCGAAATCAGCGCCGACGTACTGGAGGAGTGCGGCGAGGCGGCTGCCTCAGCCCAGGTAAGCCTGGAGCAGAACCGCTGGATGACCCCTGCCAGGGTGCTGGGCAACGAGGCGGAATTGGGCCGTCTGCTGATCAACCTGGTCAGCAACGCGATTCAGCACAGTCCGGTAGGCGGCCGAATCGATGTAAGCCTGGAGCAGCGGGGCCGGGAGATCAAGCTCTCCATCCATGACAGCGGCCCAGGTATTCCAGCGGCCCAGAGGGAACGCATTTTTGATCGTTTTACCCGCCTGGATCCAGCCCGCTCCCGCAGCCAAGGGGGGACGGGCCTGGGATTGGCGATCGCCTTGGCCATTGCTCGCCGCCACGGCGGTGGGATAAGTGTGCAATGCAATCCAGTGCAATCCAATCCAGTGCAATCCAACTCTGGGGCTGGGAGCTGTTTCTGTGTGACGCTGCCAAGGGCTGATTGAAGTTAAGCTGGCGCCAGTTTAATCCTTTCGATGAAATTAATGTTCCCTCAGCCAATAGAATTGCCTCCCATGCAGGGCAATGCAGCCGTCATACTGGGAGGGCTTGGCGCCACTGTATAGATCGATATAATTGGCGCGTGGGTTGATTCCATAACGATTAAATTTTTCCAGTTCCAGTATTTGAGTCTGGTCATCAAAGTTGGCCACTACAAACACTTTTTCCGTGTTTCGGAGTGGATTTAAACGGAGAAAGCAGAGCAGGTGCTCGTTATCAGCGTTCAGCAGCTCTCGGTTATTGAAGTCAGCAAAGGCAGCGATCTCCTTGCGAATAGATATCATTCTCTTCATTGCGCTAAAAATTCGGCATTCCACCGAACCAGGCTGATGCCGCAGTTCTGCTTTCTGCCAGTCAATTTTAGCTCGATGCACCCAGCGGTTATCATTTACCTTGCTTGGATCACTAATATAGCTATAGTCGTTGAGAATACCAAGGGCATCGCCGTTGTAGAGGAGTGGAATCCCACCAAATGACATGATTACTGCATTTAGAAGCAGAATCTTCCCGATCGCCCTATTAATACTGCCCTGATCCCCTGCCTCCAATGCCGACTCAAGGCCTGCCAAGGATGCCAGAGAACCGCATATTCGCGCATCACCAGTCTGATCATTGCGCATGAAAACTAGACCCCTTGGAGCATTATCATATTTGCCACTGAAATAGTCGACAAGGAACATTCGATGGGAATGGGGATCGTAACCAACGGCCCCAATGTCACGATCATCAAATCCAAAACCAATATCGTCGTGACATCGAACATAGTTGAGCCAGGTAGCGCGATCTAGCTTAGAGGGCAGACTCTTGATGCCTTCATTTAACAACTTAGTATTCTTTGTGGCGATCCCATCCCACAGAAGTGCCATCAACGCTGAGTTGTAAGCTATCTCACATTCTTTGGCTATAATTGCATCTTCGCCAAAATATTTTGTGATTTCACTTGGGGCCACAATCGCCTCAGCAATGAACAGAATACCGGGCGCCGTTACCTGGCAACAGTCTTTCAAGAGCTGTAGGATCAAGTGTGCTTTTCTCTCGTTCTGACAGGTTGACCCGATTTTTTTCCAGAGAAATGCAACGGCATCAAGCCGCATGACATCAACGCCTTGATTTGCCCAGAACAGCACGATGGCTAGCATCTCTATGAAGACCTCTGGGTTGGCGTAATTCAGATCCCATTGATAGTCGTGGAATACCGTCATGACCCAACGTCCCATTTCCCCATTCCAGGTAAAATTTCCTGGATCAGTTTCTGGAAAAACCTCGGGCATACCCTGCTCGAAGGCATCGGGTACGGAACGATCTTCAAATGTTAGATAATAGTTCTGGAAATGGAGATCTCCCGCTTTAGCCTTAAGTGCCCATTCATGCTCATCTGATGTATGGTTGAGCACGATATCAAGCACCAGCAAGATGTCGTGCTTCCTGAATTGTTCAGAAATCTTTTGAAAATCATGTAGATTGCCAACCCTGCTATCTATTTCACGGAAATTACTAATTGCATAGCCGCCATCACTTTTGCCTACCGGACAGCTTAAAATTGGCATTATGTGAACTATATTTATACCCAGCTCTTGAAAGTAGCCAATCTTATTGGCCAGATCTGCCAGGTTGTCCGCGAATCCATTTGTATAGAGAGCCATGCCGACCCACTTTTGCGAAAGGAACCAGTTGTGGTCCTTCTCGCGATTCATATCAAGCCGTTCGGATTCTTCAGATCTAGAGATATATCCTTCGGCCATTCTTTCAACCAGCTGAACCATTTGGGCTCTAAAGTCTTGGCGCTCACCATATAGTGATCGAAAAAGTGAGTGAATTGCATAAAAGTTTGCCCCTAGTCTTGTATAGAAATGGCGCAGGTCTTGGCGTCTGATTTCCGGCCTGAGATCATCCAAGATTGAGTTCAGTAGTGAATGGGAAATCTGCTCGTACATCAGCAATTAAAAATTAATGAGTTTAGAAATTGTTGTGAATGCTGCAATCACTATTGATTTCTTCCTTTAGACCCAGCTGCCTTCTGGCAGAAGCATTCATGACCCAGATATGGGGCATGGTTTGATCCAGTCTTTGGTTTCAGGATGATAGTGAGCTAACCCTTCTAAAATCCCGGCACTATAGTTTCCGTTCATGCCAAGAAAATTACCCTTGGCTAAATATAAGAACTCTGACGTTCCTTGTTCAATGGAGCAAGATTGGGCTTTTTCAATTACTTCGGGATCGGCATTGGCAACCAATACCGAAGGAACTGAGCTTGCCAAAATTGGCATATCATTCCCACTATCACCCGCAAAAAACGTATTGGTAGCGGTGATCCCCAACTGCTTCATCAGGAACTCCACTGCATGCAGCTTAGTGGCCCGTTGGGGCAGCACATCGAGCAGGCCTTGCTGGGTCTGTTGATCCACGCTGTAGATCAAACATGAATGGACCCCTCTCTTCTCATGCTTTTCTGTGATTTTATTGCGAAGTTTTTCAAGTTCAAAGCCGATTGGTAGGTAGTAGCTGAGCTTGTAGCTGCCCTGGCGCTCTGGCTCTTGTAGCACAAGCTCACTGAAGTCTTTGATTGTTTGAGCGATTTGCTTTCTGGCGAACCCCGGCCAATCCAACGAGATTTCTTCCTGCCAAGCGCTAGAGAATAGCCAGCTAGGTGTGCTGGCTTTATCTGATTGGCCACCAGCCCTATGGTTGGCTTGCAATTGATACAGGCTGCTGCCCACATCGCCGATCACCCATTCAGGCTCAGGTATGGCAAATTCAGCGATGGCCTGCTCTACTAGGTTTCGATCCCTGCCCGAAACGTAGACCAGGGTGATTTCCGGACGGCGCGCTACCTCAGCAAAGCGCCTGCGCGCATTTTCTGATTCTTGCCGATCACCATTGGGAATGAGAGTTCGATCTAGATCTGTACAGAGCAAGAGTTGGTTCATTAATGGGGTTGCTGAAATGATTGCAATAGGGCTGCCTGATATGGAGTTAGATTTACTGCAAAGTGTTTCTCAGAAAAAGCCATAATGACGAATTGCCTCAATAACTCCCCACGCATGGGCGCCTTTTGCAAAATATACTTGCTCATTCCCGGTTAGATCTAAGAGCTCTTCGCTATGGCGATTTGCTACCACAACGCCAAGGGTGTTGCCCCGCAGCATGTCAGCATCTCCGCCAGACCCCCCTGTTACAAGCGTGCGATTTAGGGGTATATTATATTTGCTAGCTACATACCGTAAAGCCTGTCCTTTTGATGCCCTAGCAGGCACGATGTCAAGGTACTGACCAAAGGACAGGGTCGCATTTACCGAAAGCTCCTGCTGCCTGAGCAGGCCTAGGAGTTCTTCAAGGCTTGGAGCAATTTGGGCATCATAAAAATAGGAGACCTTGAAGCGGCTTTGCTCAGCCTTTGGTTGAGGTGTGAGCCCCGGCATTGATTTAAGACAACGGCGCAGAACTTGCGGTGTCCAGACATGGTCGATGTGATTGCTCCAAGCTATATCTGGAAACAACTTTGAAGAATAATAAATCTCCGTACCCAAGCTTGTTACCAGCACATCTGGCGCAGGGATACTGTTTCGCTTAAGGATTGTCAGCACGGCATCGAGACGTCTGCCAGTGGCGATTCCGAAAAGAAATCTTCTGCGGTGAGCTTTCACTACCTTTATCAACTGCACTAGTGCTTCTTCGTCGCCTAAGAGAGTATTGTCAATTGCGGTAAAGAGAGCTTGATTCCGATAGCTGCTGAATTGGTGACTGGATTGTACCTGGGCCAGTGGCTTTCGCTTAAGGATCAGGTCTTGAAGCTTGTCTAAATAGGTCTTGGCATGGGCCTCCCAGGAGTAATACTTTTTTATATTCTGAAGGCCATTGCTTGAGAACGTCTGCCAGCGCTTTGGCTTTTCAAGGATTGAAAGTAATGCAAATGCAATGTCCCCACGGCTGAGAGGATCGACCAGTAGGCCGTTGTGGCAGTTGCCGATGATGTCTACTGGGCCTCCGTTCTCGGTGGCTACAAGGGGCAGGCCGCTGGCAGTGGCTTCCAGCAGGGTCAGCCCGAATGGTTCGGTGAGTGCTGGGTTGACAAAAACTCCTTTCGATGAGTAAGCCATTCGATAAATTTCCGGCACTTCTTCGGCGCTGTGATGCTTAGGTAGGGCTACTTGTCCATACAACTCATAGGAATCAACGAGTAATAGCAATTCTGTCAATACCGCCTGGGCGCCTTCATGAAGTTCGCGTATATCATCCCTGTTTCCAGCCACAATTACAAGATTAGCTAGCTTCCGCAGCTTCTTATTCCTGCCAAATGCCTCTAATAGGGAAACCAAGTTCTTTCGTTCATCCGGCCTAGACAAAGCCAGAATCATTGGCTTAGCAGGATTTTGAAGAAATGAATCTAATTTTTGTTTGAATTGGCTCTCTAGGCATGAGTTGATAGTTGTGGGTGGATGAAACTTTTCAAGATCAGTACCTGGCGGTATTACCGCCATTTTTTCAGGGGTATAAAAATCATATAGCTCATATTGGCTTTCAATTTCATTCCGGGTGCTAGTGATTACAAGTTCAGCGCAGCAGAGTGTGTCTTCTTCTGCGCTTATTCTGGCTTGCATTCGATAACGCTCCTCAATTTTTTCAGTTCCCATTCCGATGGCTACAAGGTGGCTATACTTATCCCTTCCCAGGGAGTGTCCGGTATGAATTAAGGGAAGTCCAGTTAGATTTGCAAGGCGCACGCCTACATAGCCGGCATCGGCATAATGGCTATGTATCACGTCTGGCAGGCGTGGCTGCGTGCTCAACCAGGAGTAAAGATTGTCTGCAAAGTTGTCAATACATGGCCATAGCATCTCCTTGGCAATATATTCATTTCCCCCGGCTCTTATCCGGATAATTTGAAGATTTGGTGCTAGTTCCTCAATCGGGATGGCGTAGTCGGCGCTGACCCTTGGGTCATCTACCAGCCTTGTGGCTAGAACAATTTTTTCTACGGCATGCTGCTTGGATAGGGCTTTAGCGAGTTCCAACACATATTTGGTCTGGCCACCAGTGTCTGCATCCCTACCAAGCTCGAGATCACGGCCCCGTATTAAACCGTGCACGCTAATTAATAATATATATAGCCCCTTGTGACTGGAGTGTTTTGTCATGTTCACCGGGATGGGCGTGATTTATAAAATGATATATCCATCTCCAATGAAGATGCTCCCTTTGGGATGATATCTGTCAATGGGGCCTTGTTGCCAGGGTGTATTTGATTTCTTAGCTCCCTTTTAGATTAGCTGAATTTAAGGCCTTCTCACTCTGGATTCCGCCTCGACTAGTAGATGGCAGTAGCTTCCCTCAAGTTCAGGGGTTAGGCGTTGCGGCGCTGCCCCGTGGCCTGATCGAAGCGATGTTCGTGCTCGGCTTGCCAGCCCAGTCGTAGCTGATCGTTGATCGGCTGGGCAGCGCCAGTGGTCCAGCGCAGCTGACCGTGGCGACTGGATACGGTGAGTTGCTGGTTGGCCCCATGCCATTCCCGGTTAAGCACCCGCACGGGTAGCCCCCCTTCTTTAACTGGGTGGAGGTGTTCCGGCCGGATGCCGACCAGGCTGCCATCGCCCAGCTCCAGCAGGTTGATCTGGGGACGGCCGATGAAGCTGGCCACCACCACGTTGGCTGGGCTGTTGTACAGCTCCTGGGGAGTGCCGCATTGCTGCAGGATTCCGCCTTGGAGCACGCCGATGCGGTCGGCGACGCCCATGGCCTCTTGCTGGTCATGGGTGACATAAACCACTGGTGCCTCCCCAGCGCAGAGGATTTCCCGTAGTTGGGGCCTCAGCTCTTCGCGCAGCTGGGCATCGAGGTTGCTCATCGGTTCATCTAGCAGGAACACCTGGGGACGGCGCAGCAGGGCCCGGGCCAGGGCTACCCGCTGGCGCTGGCCGCCGGAGAGCTCCGAGGGCTTGCGGTCTCGGAAATTCCCCAGCTGCAACATGTCTAGAACTCGATCTGCCTCCTGCTGCCGCCTTTGCCTTGACACCCCCCTCAACTCCATGCCCAAGGAGAGGTTCCGTTCGACGCTCAAATGGGGGTAGAGGGCGTAGCTCTGGAACACCATAGCCACCTCCCGCCGGCCCGGGGCCAGGGCTGTGATGTCCCGGCCTGCCAGCATAATGCTGCCGCCGTCGGGGCTGTCTAGGCCGGCAATCAGGCGCAAAATCGTGCTTTTGCCGCATCCACTGGGACCCAGCAACGCCACGCACTCGCCTGGCTTTACGGCCAGGTCGATGCCCGCCAGGACCATTCTTCCGCCGATGCGGCGGCTCAGCTGCGCAAGCCTGAGGCCAGTGTTTTGGGTTGGCCCAGGCCCTGGTGCGATCGTGCCTTTCATCCTTTGATCGCTCCCTGGGTGAGGCCCGCCACGATCTGGCGCTGGAAGATCAGCAGTAGGGCGAGCAGGGGCAGGCTGACTAGCACTGTGGCGGCGGCAAATGGGCCGAATGGCACGGTGAACACAGAGGAGCCCGCAATCCGCGCCATCGCCGGCGCCAGGGTTTGTAGCTCGCTGCGGCTCAGCCAGGTGAGGGCGATCGGGAACTCATTCCAGCTGAACAGGAACACCAGCAACCCCGTGCTTACAACCGAAGGGGCCATCAGCGGCAGCAGAATCCAGCGTAGCCTCTGCCAAAGAGTGAACCCCTCCAGTATGGCGTTTACCTCCAGTTTAACAGGCATATCTGCGAAGGCCGCCTGCAGCAGCAGCACCGCTAGGGGTAGGGAAAGGCCGGCATAGGGCAGGCAAAGGGCCAGTAAGTTGTTTGCCAATCCCAGTTGCCGCGCCACCTGCAGAAGGGCCAGGAAAAGCAGCACGTAGGGGAATACTGCCGCCGCCAGCAGTCCTCCGCCAACCACTACCTTGAGCAGGCCGCCACGGCGGCTGAGGGAGTATGCGCAGGGAATGGCCAGGGCCAGGGTGAGCAGGGTGCTGAGGGCGCCCACAACGCTGCTGTTCAGCAGGTAACGCCAGAAGGGAGGATTGGCCTGCAGCACTGCGGTGTAATTGATCAGGGTCCAGCCGCCACCGAGGCCTGCCAAACCGGCCAGCAGGGACTCGGGGGTGCGCAGGGAGGAGTAGAGCTGCCAGAGCATCGGCGCCAAGCTCCAGAGCAGCAACAGGATCACCAGGCTGATCCGCAGCCTTGAACCGCTCCGGTGGCAGGGTTGGCTACTCATGCGCTGGCCCGCCGCCAGCGCTGGGCCAGCACCAGTGCGAGGGCAGCGGCCAGCAGCAGCACGAAAGTGCCCAGCATCAGCGTGGCGCTGTAGCCGAAATCGAGGAAGCGCATCGCATTGAGGTAGGCATTGAGGGCCAGGCTCTCGGTGCTGCTGGCCGGGCCACCGCCGGTCAGCACGGTCACGAGGTCGAACACGCCGAGGGCCTGGGCCAGTCGAAACACCAGCGCGATGAAAATGTAGGGACGCAGCAGCGGCAGGGTGATGCGGAGCAGACCCTGCATGGGCCGGCCCCCCAGGGCCTATTAGAAGTCTGTCTAAATAGCCCTGGCTGGGTCGCTGCGCCTACGTTGTATTGCGCGGGAACCGCACCTGATCCTTGGCCTCCCAGCCCGCCGCCACGCCTGCTGATGCAAGCGA
>JAYKGS010000096.1:0-6540 GCA_035284945.1 Synechococcus sp. | reverse complement strand
GCGTCGATACATGTGGAAAACTCTGGGCGACTATTCGGCCCAAACAGGCCGACTTATGCACATTTTACTGGCAGAAACCGCTCGGATCCACTGCGGCGCAAGCGATCGGAGCTTTCTCAGGAAGCCCCAATTACTGTAGTAGACCAAAGTGGATGGGAGCGAAAGAAAGGGTTTCTTTTGGTCCAAGATCGTTGTCAAAGTTGTGTCAATCTGCTTGACCGCTGCCATCGGACATTTCAACCTCATGGCTCTCCCATCATGAATGGCGCCTAGGCTCGCCATCTACCCTTTAGCCTCTTGATGGCCACTTGCATCTTATCACATGCTGATGGTCATGCTGTCTGAATTGGCTACAAGTGCTAATCAAGCCACAACGCGTTACATGCATCTAGAACACCGCTCTGACATTGAATCGGTCTAGACTTCCAGTATCTATCTTGACTTTGAGCAAGGATCTAGATGATACATTTTAGTGCGACCACTTAAATCCACATGAAAAAGTTGAAGACCTCAGCCTAGAGAAGGCATTTCTCAATACCGTCGCAAAAGCCGGGAATGCAAGTTTTTATACACCCCAGGCGATGCCAGTTTCGATATTTATTATCGGCGCATTCCTGAGTTATCGCGAAAAATTCCTCCGACAAGAAACTCACTTGTAATTTCAGGATTTAGGAATCTTTTGAAAGAAAATCGTCATGCTTCTTTCAGGCTTCCTATGTCAGCAGTTATAACGACCTTTGGGCTCGGCGTCATTCTTGAAAGGCTATGCTGTATTTCTAATAAAAAGAGAGGCGATCTTAGGGAGAATGCCAATTGATGCGATACAGCTATGATTCAATGAGGAATAACATTGAGGCTCTAATGCCAAGCTAGAGAGTATGCTGGGATTACAATGATTGAAAGCGTCCCATTTTGCAAGGAGATTGGGTTTCATCCCTATGGATTAAGCCGATGCAATTGGAATTACCTTTATATGCTGGAATAACCAAGTTATCGCTCCCCGCTTAGCTGCTCCCGAGCAGTAGAATGTGATCCGAAGGTGGCGACTCAAGAAAAGAGATTTTATTCCGACTTCATGTGCGAGCAAAAGATTTGCTCATTTGCCCTTGGGAATATATCGCGGGAACGTCTCACGACCAATTTCAACTCTAGACAAGGAACAGCTTAGCCCCTGGGAAAGTGGTGCCACATTTCAATCTTACCTGCCATGGATCTATGAATCAGTTGTGATTAAAGCCGCCGCAGCAGCTGCTACTCGCCTGGGTACTGCAGGCCTTCTCCGGGATTCGCTCAGAGCGGCTGTTGTTGGAGCAGGTCGAAGCAATCGTGTGGGGCACTTATTTTTTGGCTCAAGTCAAAATGATCCGATCTGAAACCCACTACTTTCAACGAAGACAGAGATCGTCAGCTTAATGAGCACTTCTCAATCGATGGCACCCTGCTGGAGGCTTGGACATCCCAGCCACGCTGGAGCAGATCGATGGTAAGGGCTAACCACCGCCATCAGGCCCTAGCGAGGGTTTGATGCGCCAAAGCCTGGCAAGAAGCGGGCCAAGCGTGACTTTCGCCGGCGTCAAGCTCAGCAACAAGACCGATCGCTCCAGCGTCGATCTGGACGCGCTGCTTTACCTGAAATCCAGTACCCACCCGGCACTCCCCGGCTACCGGGGGCACGTGCCCATGGACAACCATCGTGCCCTGATCGTGGACTCCCGCGTCACCCAGGCGGTAGGCACTGGGGAGCGGGTGCAGCCAAGGCTATGGCAGCTGAAGTGTCCGGTGCCCCCCAGAAAAACCTGGCTGCCGTCAAGAACGTTGACACCAAGACAATGATCGCAGAACTCCGGCGGATTGGGAATACACCGCACGTGGCGAACCACACAAGCCACCACGGAGGTTCAGCCATCGATGGACGCAGGCCCCGTCAAGGGGCTACGCCAAGTCGGTCCATGCCCGCCGCGGCATCAAGAAGGTGTGTGGCTGTATCAAACAGTGGGGCAGCCTGCGCCAGCTCAAGCTGCGCGGCACCGAAAAGGTGAGTGCGGTGTTTAGCCTGCATGGGATCATCTACAACCTGATCCGGCAAGCAACCTGCTCAGGCCAGCAATGGCGGCCGCATGAACAGATGGTTGCCCAAGGGTGCGGCCAAGCGGCAGTGATCAAGTAGCCCCAAAGCAGAAAATGCCTGGAATCAGCCAGTCTGAGTAGCTAGAACGCTGAATGTCGGGCCAAAGAGAGCGCGATCAGCTCTGAGGGGGCCAATACGAGTCTCTTCAAGCAGTTTTCCCGCAAACTCTTAGCAAGCGTCACGGCCACACCCCTGAGTTCAAGGCCAGAGTCGCCATGGCGGTGACTTTCGGGACAAATGTCGCCGGTCGACGTCAATTCAGGCAGCCTGAAAAAAGTCACGCCTCCTAAGCTGATGTGAAACAATGCAGTTCATTGACCCAAACAGCCGAGGGCTGTTTTCAGCAGCGGATTGATTGTTACCAACACGTAGGATTGGACTGGCTAGCCTGCGCCTAAGTCAGTGTGCGCCGGCGAAAGATGGCAGGAGCCGTGACGCTGTTCCGCTGCTGCGGGGTCACGAACCTGATGGCGCCGAGGCGGTGCTCATCAACGAAGCACGAATCGGCTCTCGCGGCCAAGCACTCAGGCCGCCACCGCCTCCCGCTCGGCCAGGCCCATCGCCGCCTGTTCGCTGGGGGGCACCAGCAGCTTGAAGCGGCCCTTCCAGTCACTCCAATCGGCCAGGATCGCCGCGGCCTTGGCGCTGCCGGTGCGCTCCAAGTGGGCCTCCAGCAGGGGCTTGAGCACGGCCTCCTGCTCGGGGGTGATGAGATCGCAGATGTCCACGATCTCGGTGTTCACCCGCTCACGCAGTCCGCCGCTCTCATCAAGGATGAAGGCCACCCCACCGGTCATGCCAGCACCCACGTTGCGGCCGGTACTCCCCAGCACCACAACTACGCCGCCGGTCATGTATTCGCAACAGTGGTCGCCGGCACCTTCCACCACGGTCTTGGCACCGCTGTTGCGCACCGCGAAGCGCTCACCAGCCCGGCCCAGGGCAAATAGCTCGCCCCCGGTGGCGCCATAGAGGCAGGTATTGCCCAGAATCACCTGGCTGCCCGGATCGCGACCACCGGCCGAAGGCACCACCGCAATGCAGCCCCCGTTGAGGCCCTTGCCCACGTAGTCGTTGGCTTCCCCCACGAGGCGCACATTCATACCCTGCACGGTGAAGGCCCCGAAACTCTGGCCGGCGGCGCCTTCATAGGTGAGATCCAGCTGGCCCTGGAAGCCGGTGTTGCCATAGCGAGCGGCAATCTCACCACCCAGGCGAGCACAGACGCTGCGATCGGTGTTAGCGATCGGCAGGGTGCGGGCCAGGCGGCCGTGGCCATCGATGGCAGCCAACAGGTCGGCATCCTCCAGCAACTGGTCTTCAAGGATCGGGCCGTTGCTGTGGGCATCGGCGGCGTGCTGGAGCCAGCTGCGATCAGCCGCCTGCGGGATGGGATCGAGCAGACAGGAGAGATCGATCGCTTTGGTTTTGGCCAGCTGCACAGCGCGCGGCAGCAGCAGCTCAGTGCGGCCGATCAGATCTTCGAGGCGGGAGACCCCAAGCACGCTCAGTAGCTGACGCACCTCTTCGGCAACAAACCAGAAGAAGTTCACCACGTGGTCAGGAATGCCGGTGAAGCGCTTGCGCAGGGCCTCCTTCTGGGTGGCCACGCCCACCGGGCAATTGTTGGTGTGGCATACACGGGCCATGATGCAACCCTCAGCGATCATCGCGATCGAACCGAAGCCGTATTCCTCGGCGCCGAGCATGGCGGCGATGATCACATCCCAACCGGTCTTAAGGCCGCCGTCGGCACGCAGCAGCACCCGATCGCGCAGGCCATTCTCCAGAAGGGAACGGTGCACCTCGGTAAGGCCCAGCTCCCATGGACTGCCGGCGTGCTTGATCGAGCTGAGCGGCGAGGCACCGGTACCGCCGTCGTGGCCGGAGATCTGAATCACATCGGCATTGGCCTTGGCCACGCCGGCGGCGATCGTGCCAATGCCGATCTCGGCCACCAGCTTCACGCTCACCTTGGCGGCGGGGTGCACCTGGTGCAGGTCGTGGATCAGCTGGGCCAGATCCTCGATTGAATAGATGTCGTGATGGGGTGGTGGCGAGATCAGTGCCACCCCAGGCTTGCTGTTGCGCAGCCAGGCGATGTAGGGATCCACCTTGGGTCCGGGCAGCTGGCCGCCCTCGCCGGGCTTTGCTCCCTGGGCCACCTTGATCTCCAGCTGGCGGCCGCTGCGCAGATAGGCGGGAGTGACTCCAAAACGGCCGGAAGCGATCTGCTTGATCGCCGAGCAGGCCGTATCTCCGTTGCGCAGCCCCTTGATGGTGGGCAGGGTCGGCGAGTGACCATCGCCATCCACATCACTCAGCACGCCGAAGCGGGCCGAATCTTCACCTCCTTCGCCGCTGTTGCTCTTGCCGCCAATGCGGTTCATGGCCACCGCCAGCACCTCATGGGCCTCGCGCGAGAGCGCTCCCAGGCTCATACCTCCTGTACAGAAGCGAGCGCAGATGCTTGCCCCACTCTCCACCTGATCGAGCGGCAGGGGCGTGGACGCAGGCTTGAGCTCGAGCAGGTCGCGCAGGGCCGTAACCGGGCGGTTTTCCAGCAGCTTCTTATAGGTGGAGAAGTGGTCGTACCCAGGCCCTGCCTTGACGGCAGCGTGCAGGGCCTTGGCCATCTCCGGACTGTTGAGGTGGAACTCCCCGCCAGTGCGGTACTGCACAAAACCCATGAACTCGAGCTTGCTGCGGTTGAGTTCGGGGAAGGCCTTCGCATGAAAACTCAGGGTTTCGCTCGCCAGTTCGGCCAGGCTCAGACCCGCCACCCGACTGGTGGTGCCCTTGAAGGCCAGTTCGATCAGGTCGGCGCCGAGGCCGATCGCCTCGAAAATCTGGGCGCCGTGGTAGCTGGCCAGCAGAGAGATGCCGATCTTGGAGAGAATCTTGCGCAGGCCGTCCTCCAGGGCTTTGCGCACGTTGGCCTGTGTCTGATCGACTGTGAGGGCCGGCAGCTTGCCGGTTTCGATCAGCTTCTGCACGCGGGGATGGGCCAACCAGTGGCGGGTTGTCTCCCAGGTGAGCCAGGGGCACACGGCGCTGGCGCCGTAGCCGATCAGGCAGGCCAGGTGATGGGTGCTCCAGCATTGGGCAGTGTCGACCACCAGGGAGGTCTGCAGCCTCAGACCCAGGTTCAGCAGGTGGTGATGCACCGCTCCTACAGCCAGAAGGGGCGGAATCGTGGTGGTGGTGGCATTGATGCCCCGATCTGAGAGCACGAGGATCTGAATGCCGGCACGCACGGCCGCCTCGGCCTCGCTGCGCAGGCAATTGACGGCCGCCGCCAGGCCGCCAGGCCCATCGGTGATCGCCATCCGGGTGGAGAGCGTTGTGGCCCTGAGGCCCTGCTGGGCCAAAGCCTCCAGCTCGGCCTCATTGAGAATCGGACTGGCCAGGTGCAGCACTGCAGCGGCCGAGGCAGCCGGCCTCAGGGCCGACCCCCGCGGGCCCAGGTGCATCTCCAGACTCATCACCAGCTTTTCCCGCAGGGGATCGATCGGCGGATTGGTGACCTGGGCGAAGCGCTGTTTGAAATAGTCGTAGAGAAGGTGAGGCTTGCCCGAGAGCACGGCCAGGGGGATGTCATCCCCCATGCAGTAGGTGGGCTCCTTGGCCCCACCTGCCATCTCCTCGATCACCAGCTCGAAGTCTTCGGCGGTGAAGCCAAAGGCCGTTTGCAGCTGCAGCAGCTCCAGATCGCCCAGCTTGCGCTCCCGAGTCCAGGGCTGGGGGGTCAGGCTGCGTCGGTGCTCCGCCAGCCAGGCGCCGTATGGGTGGCGTGCTGCCACCTCGGCCTTGACGTCCCAGTTGCGCAACAGGCGGCCCTGCTCCAGGTCCACCGCCAGCATCTGACCAGGGCCGAGGCGGCCTTTTTCGATGATTCGGCTCTCCTCAAGCTCCACCACGCCGGTTTCACTACCCATCACCACGAAGCCGTCCCTGGTGATGCAGTAGCGGGCGGGGCGCAGGCCGTTGCGATCGAGGGTGGCACCAACGCTGCGGCCATCGGCGAACACCAGCAAGGCCGGACCATCCCAGGGCTCCTGGGTGCAGGCTGAGTACTCGTAAAACGCCTGGATCGCAGGCTTGTCCGCCAGCTCAGGCTGGTCGCGGAAGGCCTCGGGCACCAGGGTGAGCAGGCTCTCAGTGATCGGACGGCCACTGCGCACCAGCAACTCCAGGCTGGCGTCGAGGTTGGCCGAGTCGCTGAAGGCGGCATTGACCACCAGCTTGAGATCGCTCGCCGCCTCTCCCCAAATGGCGTTGAGATTGGCTTCCGATGCCCGTGCCCAGTTGAGGTTGCCCAGCAGGGTGTTGATCTCGCCGTTGTGGCCCAGCAGGCGCATCGGCTGGGCCAGGGGCCAGCGGGGCAGGGTGTTGGTGCTGAAGCGGCGGTG
>JAYKGS010000095.1:0-14298 GCA_035284945.1 Synechococcus sp. | reverse complement strand
ATGAACGCCGCCAACGAGCAGGCCGTGGCCCTCTTCCTCGAGGAGCAGGTGCATTTCCTGGACATTCCCAAATTGATCGACGTGGTGTGCGAACGCCACAAGGCCGACCTCACCGCTTCCCCCTCCCTGTCCGACGTGCTGGCCGTGGACGCCTGGGCCCGTCAGGCGGTGCGGGAGGCTGCAGCCCGGCTCAACGCCACGGTGCAGGCCAAGGCCCCGGCGGCGCTGCCGGCGTGAGTCGTCTGCCCATGGCTGAACCCCAGCAAATTTCCCATCACCTGCTGCTCTGCGCCACCCCCAGCAAGGCCCTCTGCTGCCCCGATCCCAGCGTGGGAGCCGCCAGCTGGGACACCCTCAAGCGCCTGGTGCGCGAGCTGGGCCTGGAGGAGCCGGCCAGACCAGGCGGCCTCGTGCTGCGCACCAAGGCCGACTGCCTGCGCCTCTGCGCCGCCGGGCCGATCCTGCTGGTCTGGCCCGATGGAATTGTCTATGGCGGCGTCACGCCGGACCGGATCGAGCCCCTCCTGCGGGAGCACGTGATCGGTGGCACCCCGATCGAGCCCTGGATCCTGAGGCGCTACGCGCCGGCGGCCCCAAGCCGGGTCTCCAGCCACGCCGCCACCTGCTGATCGGCCCAGCTGGCAGCGGGCCCGTGGAAGCCGTTGTGGCCTCCATGGCGTGGAATCCACACCTGCCAGGGCGAGGGGCAAGCGCCCGAAGCCAGCGCCTCGGCGAGCTGGCGCGTGGCCGCCACCGGCACCCAGGGATCGTCGGCGGCATGCAGCAGCAGGGCCGGCGGGAGGCGTGCAGCGCGGCCTGAAGCGAGCAGGGCCGGCCCCGGGCTGGCGGCGGCGTAGTAGTGGTCCACAGAGCGGTAGCCCCAACGGGGCGCTGTGATCGCGGCATCAAACGCCCGGATGCTGCGCGGGCGATCGCGGCCCAGCAGGGCCCGACGCGGGTCCGGCTCCGGGCCAAAGGGATCGGCCAGGGTCTGGGCGATCAGGCGCCGCAGCAGCCAGCGCTCATACAGGCGGTTGCGGGGAGCGGCGATCTGGCGAGAGCAGGCCTGCAGATCCAGGGGACTGCTCACACACACCAGCCCATCAAGCACCGCTGGCTGCTCCAGCAGGGCATTGAGCAGGATCGTGCCGCCCAGCGACAGCCCCACCCCCAGCAACGGCCGGCCGGCGGCCTGGCTACGGGCCGCAGCCAACACCGGCAGCAGATCGGCCGTGCAGGCCGCCGCGTAGCTGCCCCGGGCCAAGGAGCGCCCCGCCCCGGCACCCCGCAGGTTGGGGCGCCACACCGCCAGGCCTCTCCGCTGCAACAGCCACGCCAACCGGCGTACCCCCTGGCGGCCGCTGTCTCCGGCCAGGCCATGCACCAGCACCACCAGGGCGCGCGGGCAGAGGCCGCCCGATGGCTGATCCGCCAGCACCAGCAGCTGGTCGCCGCCGCCCACGGCCACGGGCAGGGCCAGCCCCTGGTCTGGCGGCAGGGGCTCGGGTCGCAGCGTGTCGCGCAGGGTCTGCAGATCGGCGCCGATCCAGGGCCAGCGCTGGCGGAAGGGCTTCATCAGGCAAACCATGCCAAATCTTTGTTAGTGGCGATCAGGGCCAGCAGCGCAGGGCGCCACCAGATGATCAGCAATTGATCCTGGGGCACGAGTCCGCTAATTTAAACAAAATTCATGGAAAGTACCGGTGGCAAAGATCTTCTCGATTTCCATACCTGTCCCGGCACAGATTTCGGCCTCTGCAACAATCTGGATCATTTGCACAGCCCTTTTCCACCCACCCCTTGCGGCCCAGCCCAACCCAGATTCAATCCCGGCGCCCGCCTGGGAATTGGGCCGACCCGCCCATACCAAGCCTGGCTCAACCTGGCAAAAAGCTTCTCCTCTCCCTAACGGTTCATCGCCAGCCTGGCAGCCAGCGCCAGCTACAGAACAGCCAATGGCCCAGCCAAAGCCGGCTGCTCAGCCGGAGGATCAGCAAAAGCCCTCCGCCCAAACTTCCCTTGCACCCTGGATTGTGGGATTGGGGGGCGGCATACGCATCGGCATTGGCTATGACGAACCGATCGACGGAATGGTATATGGACGCTTTGGCAGGGAAATCAGCAAAGACGCGGCTATTTCATTGCGCCCGGCCTATATATTTGGCAACGTTGGCCCTGATGGCGCCGCGAATAACCAGGGCGCCTTCCAGATGCCCGTAACGCTTGACCTATATCCAAACAGCCAGTTCAGCCCCTATGCCGGGGTTGGCGTGGCAACCAATACGGACAGCAATGGCAATGCGGATGCCATGATTACTGCGGGCCTCGACATCAATCTTGTTAAGCACCTGAGCCTGGGCCTGGGCTTCAACTATATATTTGAGACTTCCGATCAAGACAACCAAGACGTTGAAGCCTTTACCGTTCTCTACTATCGATTTTAATCAATACTTTTAGCTATTTTTAGCTGCCGTCATTTCACTTCTTGCCGATTCCCATGCTACGCAGCTCGCTGAGTAGTCCATTGAGCACGGCCTTTGCGTCTCCGAAAACCATCGCCGTCTGGGGTAGTTCAAACAGGGCGTTCTTGATGCCGGCATAGCCGGCACCCAGGCTGCGCTTGACCACGAACACCTGGCGGGCCTGGTCAACCTCAAGCACAGGCATACCGTATAAGGGGCTGGCGGAATCAGTCTTGGCATCGGGATTGACCACGTCATTGGCGCCAAGCACGATCACCACGTCCGTACGCGGAAATTCGGGGTTGATCGTGTCCATCTCAAGCAACTGCTCGTAGGGCACGTCTGCCTCGGCCAGCAGGACATTCATGTGGCCAGGCATGCGACCTGCCACGGGGTGGATGGCATAGGACACCTCCACACCGTGCAACTCGAGCAACTTGGAGAGATCGCGCAGGGCATGCTGGGCCTGGGCCACAGCCAGGCCATAGCCAGGCACAAACACGACCCTTTCGGCCGCTTCCAGGGCCAGGGCGCATTCCTCCGGACTGCAACTGGTGATGCGGCTGTAGCCACCCCCGTCTCCGCCCCCGCCAACGGGAGCTACGCCCCCGAGTGCCCCGCCGAACAGCACGCTCACAAGGGAGCGGTTCATGCCCGTGCACATCACCTGGGTGAGAATCAGGCCGGCGGCGCCAACCATCGCACCGGCGACGATCAACAGCTGGCTGCCCACCACAAAACCTGCAGCTGCCGCAGCAACACCCGAGTAGCTGTTGAGCAGGGAAATAACCACAGGCATATCGGCGCCCCCTATCGGCAGGGTGACGCCGATTCCCAGCAGGGAGGAGGCCAGCAACAGAACCCACAGAGGGGGGCCAGCCATGGCGCCGGGCAGGGTGACTGCACCGGCCAGACAGGCAACCGCCAGGGAGATGTTGACCGCATGGCGCAAGGAGTTCTGGGTCCACCCCGGAGTACTGATCCAACCCTGCAGCTTGCCCATGGCCACGATCGAACCGGTGAAGGTGATTGCACCGACAAACACCGAGATCACAATCGAGATCTGCTCCACCAGGCCGGGGGCGCCACCTGGGCTGTAGACAGCCACACCCAGGGCCACCAGCAGGGAGGCCATGCCGCCGCACCCGTTGAACAGCGCGACGGTTTCGGGCATGGCGGTCATCGGCACCCGCTGGGCCGTCAGCAGGCCGAGCAGGCCGCCGATGCCGGTGCCGATGGCGATCCAGAGCCAGGCCTGGGAGCTGAGGGGCTGCTGGATCAACAGACCCAACACCGCCAGTCCCATGGCGAGGGCGGCCAGGCCATTGGCGGAGCGCGCAGTACTTACCTTCGAGAGTCCTTTTATTCCCAGTGCCAGCAGCAACACGGCCACCAGATCAATCAAGGCTGGCCACAGGTTGGGTAGGGCCATCAGCTTGCCCCCCCGCTTCTGGAGGATTTGCGCGAGAACATGGCAAGCATGCGGTCTGTGACGAGAAAGCCACCGACCACGTTGAACAGGGCGAATCCCAGCGAGAGGGATCCGAGCAACAGAAGGGGCACCTGGCCGTTGGCCTGGGCGATCAGGGTGAGTGACGCCAGAACGGTGATGCCGCTGATGGCGTTGGCTCCGCTCATCAATGGAGTGTGCAGGGTGGGTGGCACCTTGCCGATCAGTTCAAGGCCGAGCAGGCTGCCCAGCAGCAGCACCCACAGGGCCTGGGTAAGGGCGCTCATCAATTCACTCCGGAAACGAGATCTGGGAAACGGCAAAGGCCATCGTGGGTGAGCAGGCAGCCCGCCACGATCGGATCCTCCTGGTCGAGCTGAAAGCCTGATCCATCGAGCACATGCTCCATCAGGGCGGCCAGATTGCGGGCGTAGAGCGCGCTGGCGTGGTTGGCCACGGAGCTGGGCAGACCATCGCCACCGATCAGCTGCACCCCGTTGCTCTCAACGGTCTGGCCACAGACCGTGCCGGCGCAGTTACCACCCTGGGCCACGGCGAGGTCCACCACCACCGAACCGGGGCGCATGCCCGCGAGCATGTCCTCGGAAATCAGCAGCGGGGCCCGCCGGCCAGGCACCTGGGCAGTACAGATCACCATGTCGGCCAGGGCCAGTTGATCGGCCAGCTGCTGGCGCTGGGCCGCGAGAAAGGCTTCGCTTGCAGCCTTGGCATACCCTCCCGATTCAGCGGGAGCCTCCTCCTGCTCAGGCGGGGAGAGAAACCTGCCTCCGAGGGATTCCACCTGCTCCTTGGCCGCCGGGCGCACATCACTGACGTAGACCACGGCTCCAAGACGGCGGGCTGTGGCAAGGGCCTGCAGGCCAGCCACCCCAGCTCCCAGAATAAGGGCGCGGGCAGGCTGAATAGTGCCTGCAGCGGTCATCAGCATGGGCACATAGCGATCCAGAGCCGCGGCTGCCAACAGCACAGCCTTGTAGCCAGCAATGTTGGCCTGGGACGAAAGCACATCCATGCTCTGGGCACGGCTGATTCGTGGCAGTAGCTCCAGGGCCAGGGCCGACACCCGGCGGGCCAGGAGCTGCTCCACCAGACCCACTGCTCCGTAGGGGGAGAGCAAACCTGCCACCAGGGCCCCGGGCTTGAGCTGATCGAGCAACTCGGCTGCCGGAGGATTGACGCAGAGCACGGCATCCACCTCTCTGCCGGAGTTGGCTTCGGGCTCCACCAGGAGGGCACCTGCCTCAAAAAAATCAGCATCGCTGTAGCCAGCAGCCAGGCCGGCACCTTGCTGCACCTGCAAAGCCAATCCCCGTGAACTGAGCCTGCGCACAGTTTCCGGGGTCGCAGCCACCCGACACTCACCAGGACTGCGTTCCCGCAGAATCAATACATCAGCCAAGGGGATCGCTTGAAGCCGTCTTCTATTAGGGGGGAATGCCCCACCCGGGGGCAATATGGCATCCACAAATATGCGCAGTTGCCCATGGGGGGTGCTGGCGTCAGAACAGCGGCAACAACTCCTCTTCCACCCAGCTTGCCCGGGGCAGATCCCCCTGACGCCGCAGCTGGCGGGCCAGCAGGATCAACGGATCTATATCGCACTCCTGGGCCCAGCAGAGGCTGAGATGGTGCCGCTGCAGGGCTTCTGACCAGGCCCAGCAATCTGGCTGATGGAAGGGGATGGCCATGGGATTAGGTGGCGGCGGCCTGGGGGATTGCCAGAAGTTAGGCACGGCTCGCCCCAAACCCCATTAGGCCAGATCACTCATTCGCAGCTGGACTGGGCTGGGCAGGCCCCACCCGGGCCTGGGCCTGAGGGCTCTGCAGCCTCAATGCGACGTTGTGTCAACCACTACCTCAGGAAGGAGCCTGTACCGGCAACTTGGGGCGACTCATCGCAGCAGGGGGTATGGACGCCGCAGTCACTCGCCGTCTCACCATTGCTGTCAGCTGGGCTCTGGCCCGGCGGGCCACCCTGGATAGTCAGGAACACTTCGAGGAAAGCTTCGCGGTCACTGAGGAATTCAGGGAATGGCTGGTTTGCCTTGAAGACCATCCAGAGCAGCTCGCCGCCAGTGTGGCGATGGTGCCTCGGGCTGGCACTGAACTGAGCCAGCCGGAAACGGATCGGCTCCTGGAGCTCTGATTCGAGCCGACCATCCCCTAGGCTCAACTCATAGTCGGTCCGCTTTAGTCATGACATCCCCCGGGATGGCTGCAAGCCCTTCGTCCGATTCGGCCGGGGCCCTTGAAAACCTTGTGATCGTGGGGTCTGGTCCGGCCGGCTACACCGCAGCCATCTACGCCGCCCGGGCCAACCTGAGCCCCCTGCTCATCACCGGCTTTCAGGATGGCGGCATCCCGGGCGGTCAGCTGATGACCACCACCCACGTCGAAAACTATCCGGGCTTTCCCGACGGCATCCTCGGCCCTGAGCTGATGGACAAGATGAAAGCCCAGGCCGTGCGCTGGGGCACCCGCCTGCTGGAGGCTGATGCCACTGCCATCGACCTCTCCGGGCGGCCCTATCGGATCACGGCCGAAGGCCAGACCATCCAGGCCCAGGCCCTGATCCTGGCAACCGGTGCGAGTGCCAACCGACTGGGGCTGCCCAGCGAAGAGCGGTTCTGGAGTAGGGGCATCAGTGCATGCGCCATCTGCGATGGCGCCACTCCCCAGTTCCGTCAGGCCGAACTGGCCGTGGTTGGCGGCGGTGATTCCGCCTGTGAAGAGGCGGTGTATCTGACCAAATACGGCAGCCAGGTGCACCTGATCGTGCGCGGTGACAAGCTGCGCGCCAGTGGCGCCATGGCCGACCGGGTGCTCACCAACCCCGCCATCACGGTCCACTGGAACCGCCTGGTGGCCGATGCCAGCGGCGGCGACTGGCTGGAGGCAATCACCCTGCGCGATGTCAGCGGCAGCACCAGTGAGCAACTAGCCATCAGGGGCCTCTTCTATGCCATCGGCCACACCCCCAACACCCGCCTTGTGCGGGGCCAGCTGGAGGTGGATGGGCGCGGATACCTGGCGACCAGACCAGGTCGCCCCGAAACCAGCGTCGAGGGAGTCTTCGCGGCCGGCGACGTGGCCGATGCCGAATGGCGCCAGGGAATCACCGCGGCCGGCAGCGGCTGCCAGGCGGCCCTGGCCGCCGAACGCTGGCTCAGCCACCACGATCTGGCGGTAACCGTCAGCCACGATCCCGTTGATCCGGCAGCGGTGGGCGAGCCCCAGCGCACCGCCGTCAGCGATGCCGCCAACTTCGACGCCCATGCCCTCTGGCAGAAGGGCGGCTACGCCCTGCGCAAGCTCTACCACGACAGCAGCAAGCCCCTGCTGGTGGTGTACACCTCACCCACCTGCGGACCCTGCCACGTGCTGAAGCCCCAGCTGAAGCGAGTGCTTTCCGAGCTGGGCGGCTCAGCCCAGGGCGTGGAGATCGATATCGAGGCGGATCAGGAGATCGCAGCCCAGGCAGGGGTAACCGGGACCCCCACCGTGCAGCTCTTTTTTCACAAAGAACTGAAGCAGACGTTCCGCGGAGTGAAGCAGCGCAGCGAATTCAAGGCTGCAATCGAAGCCCTTCAGGGGCCCTAGCGACGCCTCGGCCCCCCTGGACGGTTGCCCCCAGGACGGGGACCGGCAGCCGCGTTGCGCTCCCGGTAGGTGATCCGGCCACGGGTCAGGTCGTAGGGGCTGATCTCGACAAGCACCTTGTCGCCCGCCAGCAGCTTGATCCGGAACTTTGTGAGCTTGCCCGCCGCGCGGCAGAGGCATTGGTGACCTGCCGGCTGCTCCAGGGTCACCAGGTAAAAACCATTGCCCTGTTCCTTCTCAATAACTCCGGAGGTCTCAATCATGCGAAAGCGCTGGCTCGGGATCGATAGCTACCGTCAGCTTAATTGCAGCCTCTCCGGGCGATAGGGTCTGCTCACCACCCTGCTTCCCCGGCTCAGCCATGGTTCTGCCGCCGCTTTCAACTGATCTGGGGCTCCTGCTGATCTCTATCGGCCTGGTGAATCTCTGGAAGGCCCGTCAGACCAGCTGAGTTCAGGCCCCTGACCACCCTTCTCTTCCACAAGCCCTATGGGGTACTGAGCCAGTTCAGCCCCGAGCCCGGCAGCCGCTGGATCCCCCTGGCGGAATTCATCCCGATCCCGGCGGTTTATGCCGCAGGGCGTCTCGACGCTGACAGCGAAGGGCTGCTGCTGCTGACCAGCAGAGGTCGGCTGCAGGAGCGACTCACCGATCCCAGCTTCGGCCACTGGCGCCGTTACTGGGCCCAGGTGGAGGGCAGTGCCGCCCAGCAGGCGGCCGGGCTGAGCCAGCTTCGAGGCGGAGTCCTGGTGCAGGGGAGGCGCACCCGAGCGGCCCGCTGCCGGGCGCTACCCCCCGCAGAGCTGACAGCAGCGGCATTACCCGCCAGGGAGCCGCCGATCCGCCACCGAATCAGCGTGCCCACCAGCTGGCTTGAGCTGGAACTGCGCGAAGGCAGGAATCGTCAGGTAAGGCGCATGACCGCCGCGGTGGGCCTGCCGACCCTGCGCCTGATCCGGGTCGCCATTGACCTGCTCGATGGCATGCCGCCGCTGAATCTGGCCGGGCTTGCCCCGGGCGAATGGCGCCATGTGAGCGATGCCGAATCAGAGCGTCTGGAGCGGATTCTGAAGCCTGGTCCCAAGCGGGGGGCTCCGGGGATTCAGCCCAGCCCATCGCGAAGTTCCCGCACGGTCTGCAACTGACCGTAGTAATAGTTCGCCCGGGCGCGGCGGTCTGCGTCGTCGAGACCATCGAAGGCATCAAAGCCCAACGACTGCCAGAGCTCGTGCCCGCAGGCCCGGTTCAGCTCCTCGATGGCCTCGGCCTCGAGATTGGCCAGGCGACGCTGAAGGTTCTTGATCTGGGCGACCGACATTTTTGAGAATGACTTGGGGCGCAGAGCAAGGCGCCGGAACGAGAATAGTTCATCTGAACCACTAGAAAGGCAGTTTTTTCTTGGCTTCCTTGTCGAGGTCTGATTCCATCTCGCGCAAGCGTTTGAGAATGGTGTCGTAATACTCCTTGAGATAGGCCTCCAGGCCTGTGGTTTCGCCCGGGTCGAGGCCAAAGGCCGCGTAACTGGCAGCCATCGACGCATCAAGGGCCTTGCCACCGCCGGTCACCGCCTCAAAGGCCAAACGCTCTGCCACGTTGAGGCTCGCCTCAAAGAAGCCTGTCACCGCGCGCATCAGCCCCAGCAGGGCCGGAGGCACCCTGAACACCCTGGCCTCCTTGCCCGTGAAGCGCTCGCACAGCTGGGTGATTTCACTTGTGGTCCAGGCACGCGGACCCACCACCGGGAAAGCCTGGCGCACGGTTTCTGCATGGTCCAGGGCCGCCACGGCAAAACGGGCCATGTCCTGGGTGTTCATGTAGGCAATCGGAGTGGGCGCTCCGCTTACCCAAACCGTCTGACTCTCCAGCACGGGAATCGCAAACTGACTGATCACCCCCTGCATGAAGGCCACCCCCCGCAGAATCGTGTAATCCAGATCCGAGGCCATCAGCCAGTCTTCACTGCAGGCCTTGATATTCATCAGCGGCACGTCGCTGTGCTGGTGGGCATCCAGGAGAGAGACAAACACCAGTCGCTTCAGATCAGCGCCCTTGCAGGCCAGGAAGAGATTCTGTTTACCCACCCAGTCGATGTCGTAGGCACTGGCCGAATCGGTAGCCCGGGCCGTGGCAGCATCGAGTACAGCCTGCTGGTCCTCGAGGGCATAGGCCAGGCTGTCTGGTTCCAGCAGATCCCCACGGGTGAGCTCACATCCCCATTCCTGCAGGAAGGCTGCCTTACGGGGGGATCGCACCATGCAGCGCACCTGGTGGCCGGCATCGAGGGCGCGTCGAGCAATCTGACGCCCCAGGGTTCCCGTTCCGCCAACCACCAGAACCCGCATTGTCAACGCTCAAGCGGGCCTGAGCCTAGGGGTCCGCAGAGCCCATCGTCAGGGCCTGGCGAAATCAGTCGTTGTCAGCCAGTTTCAGCAGCAGGGCGCCACCGGCCAGTCCAATCGGGATGAGCAGCCAGAAGAGGGCGGCGGTACCGAAGATTTCAGAGGCCATGGGCCGATGGGCAAACACTCCCCTGTTTAGCAGTGCCAGGAGCTGTTCCATTCAACTTGGCGCCTGTCTGCAAAATCTCCGCCCAGGGGGCATCGCTGCGCACCTGACCCGGCATCACTCCGCTGGCCACAGCCAGCCAACCCTTGGACCGCAGAGCGGCGACCAGCTCCGCCAACGGCGGCGGACCGCATCCCAGGCGGCGGCCAATCTCAGCCGTTGGCCAGCAGCGGGCGGGCAGGCCTGGATCGGCGCCCAACCTGGCCAGCAAGCGGGCAGTGAGCGGCCCCAGGATCACGTTGGTGTCGGCGGCCATCGCTGCCAGGAAGGCCGAATCCTGGAGGGGCCCGATCCAGAGCGGTCCGCTGATAGCCAGCGGCGGCGCCTGGTTCGCAGGGCAGAGACACCCCTGCCATCGGCGCAGCCGAAGCAGCTCCTGCACCTGCTGGTGGCCGCACCGATGGCAGTGGGCAATCATCCCCAGCTGCGCCTCCTGCCCGCCGCTGGCCCGGCGCCGCAGCCTCACCGCCGTGCGGAAGGTGCGGCCCTCACTGAAGCTGAACAGGGGCTCGAGCCCGCGCCCCAATGCCCAGGCCGCCCGCGCCACAACGCCCAGCTGGAGGCGCAATGCCAGCTCCCAACTGGCGGGATGGGCCCGGGCCGCCGCTCCCAGCCTGCGAACCGCAGCGGAGCGGTCGTGGCCGGTGGGGGAGCGGCCATCGGTGCTGGCCAGATACAGGGCACCATCCAAGGCAACCGCCTCCAGCGCCAGAGCCAGCAGCGAAGCGGGGCAGCCAAAGGCGTCGAGATCCACCAGCTCGAAGCGCTCCTGCCGCAGCAGGCAATCCGCCAGCAGGTGCTGGGCCGTGAGGGCAGTGCAGCGCAGCCCGGCCTGGCCAGCCAGATTCGTCTCAAGCAGTTGTAAACGCTCCGGATCGGCATCATTGACCCACACCGCTCCCGCCCCTGCCTCAAGCCCGTAGCGCAGGCCCCTGATGCCGCAGCCGGCCATCGCGTCGAGCACCCGCAGCGGGCCCCGCTCTGCCAGCCTGCGTGCCAGCAGCACACCCAGATCGCGGGCGGAGCGGGACTCCAATCGAAAGAAGCCCCTGCCGGGCTGCAGATGGGCCAACCCTTCGCAATAGTGAGCATCGGCTTGCTTGCTCAGGGGATGGACCGATGACTCGCAGCGTCCAGCCTGCTCCTTCGATCGGCAGACCCAGCCAGGACAGCAGCAGTGCCGACTGGGGCATCCATGCCGAGTGGCGCTGGGACGGGCACAGCTGTCACTGGCGGGTGCTGGGTGATGCGTCCGCACCGGCCCTGGTGCTGGTCCATGGCTTCGCCGCCGGCAGCGGCCACTGGCGCCGGAACGCGGCGGTGCTGGCCGCAGCGGGCTGGCGGGTGTACGGGCTAGATCTGATTGGCTTCGGAGCCTCCAGCCAACCCGCCCTCTGGCTCGACAACCGCCTCTGGGCAAGACAGCTGCGGGCCTTCATCGAGCAGGTGGTGCAGACCCCGGCCGTGCTTGTGGGCCATTCGCTAGGCGGCCTGGTATCCCTAAGCTGCGCCGTTTTCTTCCCCGATCTGGTACGGGCGGTGGTGGCCGCGCCCCTGCCCGATCCCACCTTGATGTTGCCGCCGGCGGACTGCCCGCCCCGCCGCAGACCCTGGCTGCGGCGTCTGCGGCGCTGGCTGGTGAACCTGCTCTGCCGGCTGCTGCCGCTGGAACTGCTGGTGCCGCTGCTGGCCCATTCACCCCTGCTGGATCTGGGCATCCAATCGGCGTACCGCTACGCGGTGATAGGTGATGGGGAACTGCACCGGGTGATTGCCCGACCTGCCAGACGACCGGGAGCAGTTCGGGCCCTGCGGGCCATGAGCATCGCCATGGCGTTGAGACCCCATGCCGCCACCGCACCTTCCCTGCTCAGACGGCTCAGCCAGCCTCTGCTACTGATCTGGGGCCTTGACGACCGCCTGGTGCCGGCGCGGGTAGCCGAGCAGGTCCGGGGCTTGCGGCCCGACCTGCCCTTGGAGCTCCTTGAGGGCAGCGGTCACTGCCCCCATGACGAGCAGCCCGACGCCTTCAACGCCGTTCTTCTGAACTGGCTGGACCAGCTAGCGGGTCCCCACGCCGGCGCCAGCCCCGGACGGTAGTTTGGCAATCAATCAGCACTGCGGCTTACTCAGGCGATGAAGCACACCCTCTCGGTGTTGGTTGAAGATGAATCGGGAGCATTGAGTCGCATCTCCGGTCTGTTCGCCAGGCGGGGCTTCAACATCGAGAGCCTGGCAGTTGGGCCGGCCGAACGACCAGGTATCTCCCGTCTCACCATGGTGGTGGAGGGTGACGACCACACCCTCGAGCAGATGACCAAGCAACTCGACAAATTGGTCAACGTGCTGGGCGTGATCGACCTGAGCAAGATTCCTGCGGTGGAGCGGGAGTTGATGCTGCTGAAGGTGGCGGCACCTGCGGCCACCCGCAGCGCCATCCTGGATCTGGTGCAGGTTTTCCGGGCAAACGTGGTGGATGTGGCTGATAACGCCCTGACCCTCGAGGTGGTGGGAGATCCGGGCAAACTGGTGGCCCTGGAGCAGGTGATGGAGACCTTTGGCATCCTCGAGATCGCACGTACGGGCAAGGTCGCCCTGGAGCGGGCCTCGGGGGTGAACACCGCATTTCTGAAGACCTCAGCGTCCAACAAACGGGTGCCTGCCTAGGGATCACCCCGCACCAGGGTTCCCCCTGCCACCACAGAGGCCCGGATCAGCCTGTCCCCCTGGCGGATCTGGTCGACCACCTCCATCCCCTTGCTGACGCGGCCAAAAACCGCATAGCGACCGTCCAGTTCGGGCAGGGCCTGGAGAGCCACATAAAACTGGGCACTGGCGGAGTTGGGATCGGCCGAGCGGGCCATAGCCACGGCTCCACGCTGATGGGCCAGGGCCAGCTGACTGGTCACGCCAGGAGCGGTGAGAGGCTCGCCATAGCGGGGAGAACTTTCATCGCTGCGCCTGATCTCCAGGGGAATCAACCTGGCCTCGCCACTGGCCGGATCCAGATAACTACCGAGTCCGTACTGGCTGGCCGAAACCTTGGGATCGGCACTGGCCGGATCACCTCCTTGAACCACGAAGGGCACCGGATCCCTAACCACCCGATGGAAAACCGTGCCGTTATAGACACCTCTATTGACCAGATCGACGAAATTGCCGGCGGTCAATGGGGCAGCGGCGCCATCGAGCAGGAGCTGCACCTCCCCCTTACTGGTCTGCAGCACCACCGTGGCCTGGCCCTTGAGGCAGGGAATGCCGGAAGCACTGCAGCCCAGCTGGCGGTTGCCACCATCGGCGGCGCAGGCTCCGAGGCTGAATGGCACCAGCAGCAGCAGGCCTCCGAGAACAAATCGAATCAACCAGAACCTCGCCATCAAACCCCCTCCAGGGGGACACCCAGAAAGCGGGCCAGCTTGGCACCGGAGAGTTCCAGATCGGCCAGGGGCAGGGGCTCACCCACCCGGGTCAGGGGCATGTCACGGCGACCCTGCACCCTCAGGGCCAGACGGCGGCGGGGATTGAGGCCGTCACGCACCTCCACCTTCACCGCCTGGATGTCCCGCAGGGGAATTTCCACGTTGATGGCCTGGCGGAAACCGCGGCGACTGATTCTGGCCACCCCTGCAGAGCGGTCGAAACTGTTGGTGCCTGCCCCCACATCGATGCCGATCACCAGCCAGAGGTAGGTGCACAGGGCCATGGCAGCCAGGCCATAAAGCCCCATAACCAGGCCCTGGGGCAGCCAGACCAATTCGGCCGGGTGGCCGATCGGCAGCAGGTCGGTGCCAAGGAAACTGGAACCACTGGTGAGCAGGAAGCCGATACCTCCAACGGTGACCACCAGGGCCACCAACACGTTGGAAAGGCGTCGCGATCCCAGGACCGGCAGTTCAAGTGACTCGCTCACCTGGGATGGAGTCATGGGGGATAGGCGGGCAATTCAAATTATCCTGACGGGTCCCAGGCCTGCCCGGAGCTGCCGTTGCAGCCCATTGCAGAGCCCCTCGCGATCCCCCCCGGCGTTGTTACCATCGCCCGGTAATCCGTCAGTTTCAGCGGTTTTCCGCACAGTTTCATCACCATGACGATCGCTCTAGGGCGCGCGCCACAGCGGGGATGGTTCGACGTCCTCGATGACTGGCTCAAGCGCGACCGCTTTGTCTTTGTCGGTTGGTCGGGCCTGCTCCTGTTCCCCAC
>JAYKGS010000094.1:0-17202 GCA_035284945.1 Synechococcus sp. | reverse complement strand
GCGTCGAGATCGATGATCATCACCTTCATCTGATCATTCACATTGAGAACTGTATGAGGCGTCTCGATGTGCTCATGACTGATCTCGGATATGTGCAGCAGTCCGCTGACACCGCCGATGTCGATGAAGGCGCCGTAGGGCTTGATCCCACGAACGGTGCCGATGACCACTTCTCCGACCTCAAGGCGATTCATCTTGCGCTCCACCAGGGCACGTCGATGGCTCAGCACCAGACGATTGCGCTCCTCGTCCACCTCCAGGAACTTGAGCGGCAGGAAGTCCGCCACCAGTTCTTCCTTGGCCTTGCGGGTGCTGATGTGGCTGCCGGGGATGAAGCCGCGCAGACCCTCAACCCGCACCAGAGCTCCGCCACGGTTGGTGGCGAACACCTCGCTGTAGATGGTGGCGTCCTCCTTTTGCAGCTGCCGCACCCGCTCCCAGGCCCGCTGATATTCAATGCGCCGGATTGAAAGAGATAGCTGGCCGTCTTCGTTCTCCTCACTCATGATGAAGAACTCGCGGATCTCGCCGGGCTGAAGCACATCGCTCAGGCCCTCGACCCGGTTGATCGACACCTCCTGGAGTGGCATGAAGGCGGCAGTTTTTGCACCGATATCAATCATTGCCCCCTTCGACTCGAGAGCAAACACGGTGCCGTTGACCACGTCGCCAGGCTTGAAGTTGTAGTCGTACTTGCTCAGGAGGGACGCGAACTCGTCAAGGGTGAAACCCACCCCATCGGCGTCCTTACGAGATTTGGCCCGGCTGCTGGGATCATCGGCTGTGGGCACCTCTTCCGGAATGGCCAGATCAAGGTCCTCGGCAATCTCATCGGCCAGGGATAGATCGGTCTCAGTGGTGGCGTCGGAAGGGGTCACTGTCATGGGAGAGGGCGGCCTGCCTAGGGCAGGGTGAAGGGAGCGACCGCTCTGCCCGCCAGCAGAACCGATCAGATCCAACACTGTACCAATGGGCCAGCTCAAGCTCTCCCCAGAGCTGGAATGCCCTCAGCCGATTGCGGCCAGGCTCGGTTTGGCCAGCCTGCCGCCGTCGCGATTGCCAAGCCCCTCGAGGGTGGCCACGAAGTCGCTGATGCCCTGAAATTGGCGGTAGACAGAAGCAAAGCGCACATAGGCCACCTCACTCATCTCGCTGAGGTGGCGCAGCACGAGTTCGCCGATTTCGCTGCTAGTCACTTCGCGGCCGCTGCGCTGCTGCAGTTCAAGTTCGATTTCATCGACGACGGCTTCGAGTCGGGCAGGTTCCAGGCCGGTTTTTTCACAGGCGCGCAACAGGCCATGGAGCAATTTTGCCCGGTTGAAGGTCTCCCGGGTTCCATTGCGCTTCACCACAGTGATCGGCACGGTTTCCACCCTTTCATAGGTGGTAAAACGAAATTCACAGTTGAGACATTCGCGCCGCCGCCTGACGCTGCGCCCGCCGTCGGCCGCTCGAGACTCGAGCACCCGGCTGTCTGTGTGTTGGCAAGAGGGACATTGCATCCCCGTACATCCGGGCTTGGTTCTTGAGTTTAGACATCTCGTTTTAATTTGGGAAGGGCCCATTCATGCCCCATCTGCCAAGAAAAAAGCCCCTGCTTCAGCAGGGGCTTGGCCAGGGAGCGGCTGCCTCTCATTTGCCGATCTTGGGAGGATCGCGGAATGCGATGGCAAAGAAAAGGGTTGAGATGGCCAGCGCCAGGATCAGAATGTAGGCAAAGCTTTCCATGAATTTCCTCTGGGTTCTGACGGTCAGCTGAGGGGTGTGCCAGCAGGGGGCACGTAGCCCTCTGGCAGGCGGCGGGTGGAGCGGTCGCCCAGTTTCTGGAACAGACCGAATTCCACCTGTTCGCCCAGATCAGGATCAATTCCCGCAAACACATCTCGGTAGAGGGTACGGGCACCATGCCAGATGTGGCCGAAGAAGAACAACAACGCGAAGGTGGCATGGCCAAAGGTGAACCAGCCGCGGGGCGAGCTGCGGAAAACACCATCGGAGTGGTAGGTCTCCCGGTCGAATTCAAACGCTTCACCAAGCTGGGCCTTACGGGCCAGCCTCTTGACGTCGGCTGGATCAGTGAAGGTCTGGCCGTTCAGAGCGCCGCCGTAAACGGTTGCCGTCACACCAGTCTGTTCGAAGGAATACTTGGCTTCAGCCCTCCTGAATGGGATGTCTGCGCGCACGATGCCTTCTTGGTCCTGGAGAACCACGGGGAAATTCTCAAAGAAGTTGGGCAGGCGACGCACTTCCAAGTCCCGACCGTCCTTATCTGTGAAGCTGATATGGCCTAGCCACCCGGTAGGCAGGCCATCACCGTTCACCATCGGACCAACCCGGAACAGTCCTCCCTTGGCAGGACTGTTGCCCACATAGTCATAGAAGGCCAGTTTTTCAGGAATTGATGCAAAGGCCTGCTCCTTGGTGGCGCCATTATCGAGAGCCGTCTGCACCCTGCGATTGATCTCTGCCTTGAAGTATCCCTGATCCCATTGATAGCGGGTGGGGCCAAAAAGCTCCACCGGGGTGGCTGCGGCGCCGTACCACATTGTGCCTGCAACGATAAAGGCCGCAAAAAACACCGCTGCGATAGCTGAGGCCAGTACCGTTTCGATGTTGCCCATGCGCAGGGCTTTATAAAGCCGTTCGGGCGGACGGGTGGTTATGTGGAAGATGCCGGCGATGATCCCCACAATTCCAGCAGCAATATGGTGAGCCACGATCCCGCCAGGATTGAAGGGATTGAAACCCTCAGGGCCCCAGGAAGGTTGAACTGGCTCCAGATGGCCTGTTATGCCATAGGGATCACTGACCCACATTCCAGGTCCGAACACACCTGTGAGATGGAAAGCACCGAAGCCAAAGCAGGCAAGCCCTGCCAGCAGGAGGTGGATGCCGAAAATCTTGGGCAGATCCAGGGCCGGTTCCCCTGTCCGGGGGTCCTGCCATATCTCCAGATCCCAGTAGGTCCAGTGCCAGATGGCGGCGAGAAAAAGCAAGCCACTGAAGATGATGTGGGCGGCTGCCACCCCTTCAAAACTCCAGAAGCCAGGGTCAACGCCGGTCTCACCGGTAATGCTCCAACCACCCCAACTTCCAGTGACGCCCAGGCGGGCCATAAATGGCATGACAAACATGCCCTGGCGCCACATCGGGTTGAGAACCGGGTCTGAGGGGTCGAAGATGGCAAGTTCGTAAAGCGCCATGGAGCCGGCCCAGCCGGCAACCAGAGCGGTGTGCATAAGGTGCACGGCGAGCAGACGGCCCGGATCGTTGATAACGACCGTGTGCACCCGATACCAGGGCAATCCCATGGGGGTAGTTCTGGGTAGGTCTGGCGATCGTAGGAGGAGGTCAGGCCGCTGCGCGGCCCAGGTAACGGACCGCAACGGCCTGACCCACAATGGACTCAACATCAGTCAGCAACCCATGCCTGTCATCCGGTTTGTGCGCGAGGGCAGAGACGTGGAGTGCTACCCCGGAGAGAATCTGCGGGAGGTTGCTCTACGCGAGAACATCCAGCTCTACGGGCTCAAGGGAACCCTCGGCAACTGTGGCGGCTGCGGCCAGTGCATCACCTGTTTTGTGGCCATTCCCGAGGGTGGGGCCAGCCAGGCGCTGAGCGCCCGCACCGGAGTGGAGGACCAGAAACTGCGCCGGCGCCCCCAGACCTGGCGACTGGCCTGCCAGGCCCTGGTTCAGGAATCGCTGCTGGTGCTCACCAGGCCCCAGGTGGGGCTGCCCGATCAGGAGGCCCTGCTGGCCGCGGCCAGGGCCCTGGCCCTGCCGCCCGGCCCCACGGCCTGGCCCATCGACCCTGGTCAGGAGGCGGAGGAGATCGAGGCCGGGCAAAGCTCCATGGAGAAGCCAACCGCAACGAGCGATGAAGCCTCCTGAATACGCCCCATTTGGCGGTGATACCCTCCCAGCACTTCCTCCTCAGTTATGGAAACCAACGATCTCGGCTTTGTTGCCAGCCTTCTGTTCGTCTTGGTTCCTGCGGTATTCCTGATCATTCTTTACATTCAGACCAACAGCCGTCAGGGCGGCTAGCTTCCCCGCTCAGGCTCTCGCACCAGCAACACGGGTGCCGGTGCATGCACCCGGATGTAGTCGCTCACCGAACTGCCCAGCAGGCGGTCTATGTCCACCAGCCCCCGAGCCACCACTGGACGCCGGTCCTGGGAAGCGATCACGAGCAGGTCGGCCCTGAGTTCCTCAGCAGCTGCGCACACCATCCGGCCTATGTCGCCGCTGCGCTGAACTGTGGCCAGTTCCACTCCGAAGGTGCGGGCCCGCTGGGTTGCCCTGCCCAGAACCTCATCAGCAGATGATTTTCCTCCCCTCGATGGGGTGATCTCCTGACGGCTCACATGCACGCCTGTGAGAGTGCCCCCGGGAATTTCCCGCACCAGTTCACAGGCCAGTTTGAGGGCGTTATCCCCCACCCCGGTGCCGTCGATGGCGACCATCACCCGATTTATATGGCGGACGTAGAGGTCGTCTCTCACCAGCAGCATCGGCCTGGTGGAGAGCTGGAAGACGTATTGGCTGGCACTGTTGCTGAGAATGGCCTGGAGGCGGCTCATGCCGCGGGAGCCCATGACGATGAGGTCGCTGTTGAGTTCGTCTGCCACCTTCAGCACAGTTTGCTTGGTGTCGCCCTGGCGGATGATCGTGTTCACCTCCCCGGGGTCTAGGCCCAGGCGCAGCACCGCTTCAGCCGCGATGCCAGCTGCTTTCTGGGAGTGCTCCGTGAAGCTTTCCCCTGCCTGCTCAGGCACCACGTGCAGCAGGTTGAAACGGGCCTGGCGAACGGTGGGGATGGCGCGCAGCATGCGAACCATTTCCTCTACATGGCCTTTGCCGGAATCGGCGATCAGTACGTTGCGAAACACAGGAGCGAAAGTATGAAGCGGTGGTCCGGGCAGCCTACGAATGGGGGTTGGCTTCTGGAGCGTCGGGTACTGCCCCAGCACACGGACCACGCTGGCGTGATGTGGCATGGCACCTATGTGGCATGGCTGGAGGAAGCCAGGGTTGAAGCCCTGGCGCAGGCGGGTCTTGCCTACAGGGATCTCTCGGTCAGGGGCCTGGAACTGCCGGTGGTCAGCCTGGCCATCGATTACCGCCGGTCCCTTCTGCATGGCGATGCTGTCCAGATCTGGAGCCAGTTGATGCCCCGGCAGGGCATCAAAATCCAATGGCGGAGCTGGTTTTTGGCTTCGGATGGGGGGGTCGCAGCCGAGGCCATAGTCGGGCTGGTGTTGGTGGCTGGAGCCCACCAGCCTGGGCGTCTGCGACTGGTGCGCAGGCTGCCAGCCGATCTTGAGGCCGCGCTGGCAATCCTGGCGACGGGATTACCCTAATATCAGTACATCTGTACTGAACAGCATGGCCCCAGCTGCCGCGCGCCGACGATCCTCCTCGCCCCCTTCCGATCGGTCAGCCAAGCTGCCGGCCCAGCGGCATAGACCCTTGCTGCGGTCCACCGATGCCGCTGGCTGGTGTCAAGAGCAGAGGCTCTGGTGGTTGCTTTGGTCGGGTTGCCCCGGGGTGGGCCTGAACCGCCTGTTGGCTATTCGGGCCAATTTCTGTAGCTGGGGCGCAGCCTGGGCAGCTCCTGCCGAAGCCTTTGCTGGCCTGGCGGGCCTCGGATTGCTGGGTTGCCGGCAATTGGAGCGGTATCGGGCTAAGTGGGGGCCAGATCCCTTGGCGGAGGCGCATCGACAACTCCAGGGTGGGAGGCGGGTGCTGCTGCCCGCCGATCCTGCGTTTCCCCCCGGGCTCCTGGCCCTGGAGCGGCCGCCTCTGCGTCTTCACTGGAGCGGAAATGGTTGGCTATGGCCCCTGCTGCGCAGGCGTCAAGCCATCGCGGTGGTGGGCACCAGGCGCCCCTCTCTGCAGGGGCTGGTGATGGCGGAAGCAATCGGAGCAGCCCTGGCCCAGGCCGGCTGGCCCGTGGTGAGTGGTTTGGCGGAAGGAATTGACGGGGCGGTGCATCGGGGTTGCCTGGCCGGAGGGGGCCGGCCGGTAGCGGTATTGGGCACTCCCCTGGAACGGGTGTATCCAAGGCACCACAAGCAGCTGCAGGCCGAGGTGGCAAATCAAGGGCTGATGATGAGTGAATTGCCGGCTGGTGCTGCGGTTCAGGCCGGTCACTTCGCGGCTCGCAACAGAGTGCAGGTTGGGCTCTCCGCAGGCGTGGTTGTGGTGGAGTGTCCCGCGAAGAGTGGCGCCCTCCATTCCGCGGCTCTGGCCATGCAGCAACAGTTACCCCTCTGGGTGGTGCCCGCCGATGCCGGCAAGGCCTCTGCAGCCGGCAGCAACCGTCTGCTCGCCCGGGATGCAACAGTGCTGATAGAGCCGGGCGATCTGATTCGCCAGCTGGGTCAAGGCCCCCTTGCCCCCCTGCTCCCTGCCAAGCCTTCACTGTCGGCCTGGACGGCCGGGGATTCACCCCTGATGGCAGCCCTGGGCCACGGCGCATCCCTCGAGCAGTTATGCCACTCCTTGGAGCTACCGGCTGCCGAGGTGGCCCCCAGGCTGCTGGCCCTCGAACTGGCTGGCCTGGTGAGGGCGGAGCCAGGCCTGCGATGGCGGCCTGCCTAACCTGGTGGTATGGCCAGATCGAGCTCAAAAGAGAGTGATCTCAATGGCGAGTGGTGGTTGGCCTGGCGCCGCCGCCAGCTTGCCCTGGGCGGCAATCCGGCCGACTTTGATTGGCTGGTGGAGCTTGCGGGCGGCCTCTGCTGGCGCAAGCAACAGCAGCTGCGGCTGCACCCTGAGCAGCTGGTTGATCTCAGCGCGGATCCCTGCCACCTTGAGCGGCTTTGGCGTCGCCATCTCGATACCGCCGAACCCCTGCAATATCTGGTGGGACGCTGCCCCTGGCGAGACCTCGAACTCATTGTGGGCCCAGGAGTCTTGATCCCTCGACAGGAGACGGAGCTGCTGGTTGAGCTGGCCCTGGAGCTGGCCCCAGAGTGCCCTGGTCCATGGGCCGACCTGGGCACGGGGTCGGGCTGCATAGCCCTGGCCCTGGCCCTGGCCTGGCCCAGGAGTCGCGGTTGGTCTGTGGACTCAAGTCCCGCCGCTCTGCACCAGGCGGGCATCAACCTGGAGCGGGCGGGGGTGGCTGATCGGGTGCGGCTGCAGGAGGGCAGTTGGTGGCAGCCGCTGCGGCCCCTGTGGGGACAACTGGAGCTGGTGGTGAGCAATCCGCCCTATATCCCCACGGCGGTATGGGCGGCGCTGGAGCCGGGGGTGCGGGAACACGAGCCCGTTCTCGCTCTCGATGGCGGCGCCGATGGGCTTGACGCCCTTCGTCCTTTGGCCCAAGGGGCCAGCGCAGCCCTTGCCCCTGGGGGGTTGCTGCTGCTGGAGCACCATCATGATCAGAGCGCGGCGGTAACCAACCTGTTGACCCTGGCGGGGTTGAAGGAGGTGCGAACCCACACCGATCTGGAGGGCAGGCAGCGATTTGTTTCGGCCCGGCGATGCTGACTTGATGCCCAACCCCTTGCCCACCCTTGATCCTCCCGATCTGGCCGCACGCCTCCTGGGGGGATCAGCTGCCCTTTTCCCCACAGACACCTTGCCCGCCCTGGCGAGTTGTCCCCCCCAGGCCCACAAGCTCTGGGCCCTCAAGCATCGCCCAGCCGAGAAGCCATTGATTCTGATGGCAGCCAATCCGGCGACCTTGCTAGGGGCGATCGGCCGCCCCCCCCTGCCCGAATGGTTGGCAATGGCTACCTGGGCTTGGCCGGGGCCAGTGACCCTGGTGCTGCCGGCCATTGGCCCGGTGGCCGAAGCCCTAAACCCCGGCGGTGGCAGCCTGGGGTTGCGGCTGCCGGCCTGCCCCCAGGCCCAGGCCCTGCTGGAGCTCAGTGGTCCGCTGGCGACAACCAGTGCGAATATCTCAGGCCAGCCCCCAGCAACCACCGCCCAGGAGGCGGCTCGGCAGTTTGCCGATGTGCCCCTCTTGGGGCCCACGCCCTGGCCGGAGGCCGGGGGCATGGCCAGCACCGTGCTGGGCTGGCGGGAGCGCGGCGGCTGGCAGGTCCTGCGGGCCGGTGCTCTACTTCCTCCAGGGATTTGAGCGATCGCATGACAGCCCTTTTCCTGGTGGTGCTTCTGGCGGTGGCTGCCTTCCACTGGTTGATGGAGCCTTTCCTACTGGTGCTGCCAGCCCTGCTGGATCTGAGGGTTTTGCCTTGGGCCCTGCTTGTGATGGCGATCTGGCTGCTGGCGGGACGACCGGCGATTCGCTGACGGCTGCAGAGAAGATCTGGCATTGGATTAGGAACCAGGCAACCCTCAGGGTTTCCCCCTCTCCCTTGGATGCCTCGCTGGATCGGCGGATCATCTGCTGGGTTGGGAGCGCGCGCCTTTTTCAGGGGTTCATCAGGTGCTTCAGTCGTGACTCCTGGGTGCAAATATTCGCCTATGAGGTGAGGAATTATTGGAGGGGTTCCAGGAGCAACATGGCCCAGTTATGGGGTGGATCAGGGGATGACCAGAAGCCGGCTAACGGATTTGAACCGATGGCCTTCGCTTTACAAAAGCGCTGCTCTACCACTGAGCTAAGCCGGCAGATGGGGTGGTCATACCTAGCCACCTGCAGGGAAGTTTATCGCTCGCTGATCGCCCAGAGCAGGAGCTGGGTGCGGCTCTGACAGCCAGTTTTGGCCAGTAAATTCGCCATGTGGCTTTCCACTGTGCGGGGGCTGACGATCAGGGCAGCCGCAATCGCCTTGTTACTGCGACCCAGCTCCAGCTCCCGCAGTACCCGCATCTCCGCTGGGGTCAGGCCGGTATCAGCCCTCGTTGCTGGATTGGCAGTATTTCCCATGGTGACCTGAATGAGCTTGCTTCAGGATTCCCACAGGTGCAGCGGATTGGCCGGCTGGGTGCTCTGCTATTTCACGAGCTGAGCTTGGTCTGGAAAGCTGATTCGATTGGCGGGAAGGGAACCTTCGCGCGCCGTATCGGCAGATTGGCCACAAGGGCCGTCACCCGATCTTCTGTCTCCAGGGTCACGTCGCCTTCTTCCATGTCGATTTCGACATAGCGGCTAACCACCTCCAGGATCTCCCTGCGCATTTGTTGGAGGAGTTCGGGGTTGAGGTCGCTGCGGTCGTGGGCAAGCACCAGCTGCAACCGCTGCCTGGCCGTATTGGCGCTGGCGGGTTGCAGGCCGAGAAGTTTGTTGATCACATCGCGCAGGGTCATCGGCTTCAGAAGATCTTGGTTTGCATCAGCCGCCCGATCGTCGCGCGGAAGCCTTGACGCTCCTTGCTCGGGTCAATCAAGGGGACGTTTTCACCCAGGAGTCGGCGAGCCACGTTGGAGTAGGCCCGGGCAGCCGGAGAGCCGTTGCCATTGAGGGTGAGGGGCTCTCCGCGGTTGGTGCTCACGATCACCTGCTCGTCTTCGAGCACCAGACCCAGAAGGGGCAGGGCCAGGATGTCAGTGACATCGCTCACCGCAAGCATCTCCTGGTTGGCCATCATCTTGGGCCGCACCCGGTTGAGCACCAGCTGAATGGGCTTCACCCCTTCACTGTTGAGCAGGCCAATCACCCGGTCGGCATCCCGCACCGCCGACACCTCTGGAGTGGTAACCACAATCGCTTCGCGGGCCGCCGCCATGGCGTTCTTGAATCCGCCCTCAACGCCAGCAGGGGCATCAATCAGCACAAAGTCGAATTGGTCGCCGAGCAGGGCAGCGATCTTTTTCATGTCTTCGGGCTGCAGCCACTCGAGCATGCGCGGGTTGCCCGCCGGCAGCAGGGCCAGGTTTGGCTCCTGCTTGTGTTTCACCAGAGCCTGCTCCAGCCGACAGCTTTCCGAGAGCACCTCCTGGGCGGTGTAGATGATCCGGTTCTCCAGGCCCAGCAGCAGATCGAGATTGCGCAGGCCGAAGTCGGCGTCGAGCACGGCGGTGCGAACTCCCTGCTTGGCCAGGGCGATGCCCAGATTGGCAGTGAGGGTGGTTTTGCCCACGCCCCCCTTGCCGGAGCAGATCAGGATGTAGCGGGTAGACGGGGCGGTCACGACAGAGGCTGGAGTGGGGCAAGGTTAAGGCCAAACAACAGGTATGTATGTCTCGGCGCAGGCATCCGCGGCCAGGGCTGTTGGGTTACAACTGATAAACCCTTTAGCCGCAGGGATGATCGAACCCAACACTCCCTCTTGCCACCAGCATCTCCACCAGCAGTTGCTGGTAATGCCCGATGACGGGGCTGCGGCTGTGGAAGCCCTTATCGATGGCGCCCGGGAGTCGCTGCTGCTCAAGCAGTTCAAGCTGCAGTCGGAGACGATCGAACAGGCTCTGCTGCGCGCCCACCAGCGCGGGGTGCGGGTGCGGGTGATGCTCAATCCCCACACCTCCGGCGGAGACCGCTGGAACGATCAGGCCCATGCCCGCCTGGGGGAATGGGGCATCGAGGTTGCCTGGACCAGCGAGGCATTTCCTGTGACCCACGAAAAATCGATGGTGGTGGATCGCTCCTGCGCCCTTGTGTCCACCTTCAACCTCAGCGACAAATATTTCACCGAAACCCGTGACTACGGCATCGTGAGCCATGCCCCCTCGGTAGTCGAGCAGGTGATTGCCGGCTTTGAGGCCGACTGGACCCGCACTTTTTTCCATCCGAACCTCCACGTTGGCCTGGTTTGGAGCAGCGTGCACAGCCGCGGGCAAATGGCCCGAATCATCGATCTTGCCCGCGAAACCCTCTGGATTCAGCATCCCAAATTCGTGGATGCGGTGATCCTCGAGCGGATCATCTCTGCCCGGGAGAGGGGGGTGAAGGTGCGCTTACTCTGCGGCGGCAAGCACGGCATATCCGATTGGGATATCTACGACACCTTTTCCTCCCTACGGGTGATGGAGCGGTTCGGGGTGAAGGTGCGGCGCCAGAAACACCTGAAATTGCACGCGAAACTGATGCTGGTGGACGGCGCCTACGCCCAGACAGGTTCTATGAACATCGATCGCAGTGCCTTCGACGTGCGTAGGGAGCTGGGCATCGAATCCGACGCCCCGGAGGTGGTGACCAGGCTGCGCGGCACCTTCCAGGCCGATTGGGATGCCGCCAAGAAATACCAGGCCCCCGATCCCCTCGATCCAACCCTCCATGAGGAGGGCGAATTGCCACCCGATCCCAATTTTGTGCATGACTGAATCCGAATTGGCGCCTCCTCCCAGCCTGTCTGAGCTGTTCTTCGGGATGTTGCAGGTGGCCCTCTCGGCCTTCGGCGGTGGGCTCTCGGCCTGGAGCCAGCGGATCGTTGTGGAGCAGCGCCGCTGGCTGAGCAACGAGCAGTTCCTCACGGGGCTCACTGTGGCAAGGCTTTTCCCCGGGCCCAACCAGATCAATATGGCCGTCTACATCGGTGCCGAGTTCCATGGCCTGGCCGGAGCCCTGGCTGCCCTGACCGGCATGTTGCTGGTGCCCTTCACCCTGCTGATGGCGCTGGGCCTGGCCTATTTCCAACTGCACGGCATACCTGCGGTCGATCGGGTTCTGGCCGGAGTGGTGGCCGCGGCAGCCGGGATGGCTCTCTCGATGGGATTCAAGATTCTTGACCAGTACACCAAGGACTGGTTTGCCCTGCTTCTGGCGTTGGCCGTCTTCGTGGCGCTCAACTGGTTGCACCTGCGCTTGATTCCTGTGGTGCTGACCACTGGACCGTTGGCGATGGTCTGGTATTGGCCCCGTCAGCCTGAGCGGCCATGAGCGAGCTGTTTGCCGCCGCCCCATGTACTGCAGCCCGGCTCTCCGACCTGGGCACCCTGATGCAGGTGCTCTGGCAGTTTTTGTCCCTGTCGCTGTTCTCCCTGGGCGGCGGCAACACCCTGCTGGCGGAGTACCACCATCTGGCGGTTGATCAGTTCTGCTGGCTCAGCGATTCCCAGTTCGCCGATCTCTACGCCCTCGCCGAAGCGGCCCCAGGCCCCAGCTCGATGTTGGTGGGCTTGCTTGGACTTGGCGCCAGCTGGCGGGAAGGGCCCGTTTGGGCCCTGGTCAGTGCCTATGGCGCAGAGGCGGCCATCCTCCTGCCATCCACCCTGGTGATGCTGCTGGCCTGCCTCAGCTGGAAGCGGCTGGAGCATTCCCCCTGGCGCCAAGCGTTCGAGCGGGGCCTGGGGCCGATCACCCTGGGAATTCTGTTTGCAGTTGGGCTCAAGATCCTGCGCACAGCTGACACCAATGGAGCCGGCGTGCTGGTTTCGGTGCTGGTATGCGTGCTGATGCTGCGCACCCGCATCTCGCCCCTCTGGTTCATGGCAGGGGCCGGGCTACTGGGAGGCCTGGGGCTGATCAACCGCTGAGCGGCCAGCCTGGCTGGGCCGGGTCGATCTGGATTGCCCCATTGACGATCTTGGCCTCTTCGGCGAGGCCGGCTGGCGGCACCCCATCCGGCCCCCTGGCGACGGTCGCAGCAATGCGGAGCTGGAGGGGGCGCAACTGCAGGGCCACAATGCGGGCCCCGGTGTAGCCATTGCAGCCGGCATGGGCGGTACCCCGCAGGCTCCCCCATACCAGCACATGGCCGGCGGCGGAGATTTGCGCACCCGGATTCACATCCCCGAGCACCAGGAGGGTCCCCTGGGTTTGCAGATGATCGCCCGAGCGCAGGGTGCCCCTGTGCACCACCAGCTCCTGGGCGGAGTCGCCCGGGGCATCCCTCCTGGGGGAAGCCCCCCCACTGGCCGCCCCAGGCGGCCAGTGGCTTTCGATCCCCAGGGCAGAGGCAGCCACATGGGTTTGGGGGTTGGTGCTGCTGATGTTGGCCAGCTCCAGTTCCAGATCCGCCAGCATGCCCCGCAGTTCGCTGAGCTGGCCCAGGGTGAGGCGCCAGGATCCGGCCTCGAGCAGGAGCTGGCCCCGGGGGCCAGCGCTGCCCAGCAGGCTCCCACTGGTCAAGGAGGACCGCACCAGAGCGGCAGCTTCATCCAGCGGCGCCGCCTGGAATTTGCTGCATGCTGCTGGAGCGGGGAGCACCAGCCGATGCAATCCCTGGCCAGCCTGGGCTGGAATGAGCTCTGCTCCCAAATCTGCTCCTGTAGACGTTTCCCGGTGGCGTCCCTGCTAAGGGCCCACCAACTGGCGCAACTTAGGCGCCACCTGAGCAGGGTGGATAAGCCAGGCCATCTCCAGTGGGATGGTGAGGCTCTGCACCAGGGCAGAGCGCTGCTCAAGGGCCTGGAGCTGCCTACCGTCCCAGAGCCGCAGGCCTCCCTTGTAGGGGTGGTAACCGCGATTCTGGCGCTGCTCCAGGCCACAGCTGGTTTCAGCATCTAACCCTGCAGCTTCTGTCAACTGACGGGCGGCCGCCAGCAACTCCACACGCCGGCCCGGCTGCAGGTGACTGACGGCTGTGGCCTTTAGCAGTCGTCTTTGCAGCAGCCGGCAACAAGGCTCCTGCAGCTCCGCAGGGCCTTCCTCCATCCAGCGCATCAGGTGATATCCGGTGCGGATGTCGTCATTGGCCAGGAAAGTATCGAGATTGAGTTCGTCGCAATGCCAAAGCCAACGCTCCATTACCGGGTCTGCCCAAACCACGGCAGAGCCAAGCCTGCGTGCGGTGGCTATGGCCTGACGGAGCAACCAGTTGCAAACCACGTTGAGCCTGTGATTGTAGACGCTCCGATACATCAGATTGCGCACCACCAGGTAGTGCTCCACTGCCATCAGGCCCTTGGGGGTGATGGCAAGCTGGCCATCGGGAGCCAGGGTTAGGGCTGCCAGGATCCTCTCCAGATCAAGCTGGCCGTAGGCCGTGCCGGTGCTGTAGCTGTCTCGCAACAGGTAGTCGAGTCGGTCGCAGTCGAGCTGGCTGCTCACCAGGGCCTGGATCGCCCCATTTGGATACTGGCCGTGTTCCAGCAAGGCCGCCACTGTCCCCGCGGTGCCTGGAGCAAAGGCCTCCAGCCGATCCCGCAGGGCAGGATGTTCCCTGATCAGGCGTCCCGACCAGGCTTCATGGTGCAGCCCGTACATCTCCTCACCGGAGTGGCTCAGGGGCCCATGACCCACGTCATGGAGCAGGGCAGCGGAATAGAGCACACCCCGGTGCTCGGCCAGGGAGGGATTGCGGCGCTCCAGCTGGCTCAGGGCCAGCCGGGCCAGATGCAGCACCCCCAGGGAATGGGTGAAGCGGCTCGATTCGGCTCCGTGGAAAGTCAGAAAAGCCGGCCCGAGCTGACGCACCCGGCGCAGTCGCTGAAAGGGAGCCGTGTCAATCAGGTCAATAACCAGGGCTTCAGCCGGATCCGCACCATCAAGGCGAATCCCTCCGTGAAGCGGGTCGTGATAAGTGCGATCCCCCATCCTCACAGGGTTCCATCCAGTCGGGCGGCCAGCAATCGGCCTGTCTGCTCCAGCCAGGTGTCGCCTTCGCCGCCTGGATCGAGGGGTTCTGGCTGGGGCAGAGCCACATCGGGTTCGATGCCCTGGCTTTGGATGTCGCGCCCGCTGGGGGTGAGGTAGCGGGCCACCGTCACGGCCAGGCCACTGGTGTCGCCCAAGGGGATCAGGGTTTGAATCAGTCCCTTGCCGAAGGTACGTGCCCCCACCAGTTCGCTGCGGCCGTTGTCCTGTAGGCCTCCCGCCAGGATTTCGCTGGCGCTGGCGGTGCCAGCGTTCACCAGGGTGAGAATCGGTCCATAGAAGAGCTGGCCAGGGCCTGCCTGCTGGGGGGAGCTCAGCCCATTGCGGTCCTGGGTTTCAACAATCGGAGCCCCATCGAGCAGATCGTTCGCCACCGCCAGGCCCGCACTCACCAACCCGCCGGAATTATTGCGCAGATCGAGAATCAGACCCTCGATGTCCTTACCGTTGAGATCGGCCAGTGCTTGCTGAACGGCGGGAGGCACCGGCTCGGAAAATTGGGTGATTCTCAGATATCCAAGGGTGTGGTCACCAACTCGCAGCCGCTTGCTTCGCACCGGCCGCAGTTCCACCTGACGCCGCTCGAGCTCCACTTCCCGGGGCTTGCCCTTGATGGCCAGTTGCAACAGCACCCTGCTTCCTGCAGGGCCCCGCAGGGAGGCGGCGGTTTGCTCCAGCCCAAGCGCCACAGCTGATCTGCCGTCCACCTGCACCACTTCTGCGCCGCTGGGGATCTGGGCTTCTGAGGCGGGGGAGCCATCCAGGGGAGCAATCACAACAATTTGCTGATCGGAACTGCGCAAGCCGAGCTGCAGCCCCACCCCCGTCACGGTGCCCTGGGTGGTGGAGCGCAGGGTGTCGTATTCGCTTGGTCGCAGCAGCCGGGTGTAGGGGTCCCCCAGGGGCCTGAGCATGGTCTCGATGGCGTCATAGGCATCGCTGGAAGTGGCGATGGGTTGCTCAAGAGCCTTCTGGCGCAAACGCTTCCAGTGAACCTGGTCGAAGCGCTCGGGATCCACATAGCTTTGATTGACAAGGCGCCAGGCCTCCACCACCAGCTGCTGGGTGTCGCTGAGGGCCAGGGTCACCCCGGCTGGTCCGGCCAGGAGACCGACAGCCAGCAGCAGGGTGAGCAGCAGATTTCGCAACGGTCGCCCGCTCAGGCGCAGGCCTGTTGCAAAGGGTTGAGAAGGGCTGGGCCTGGGGCGCTGGGCACTCACGAGCTGCTCTTGATGATCGGTAGACTCTCGCAACCACTCCACCAGCTGCATGGCGAACACTCCTGCTGGAAATTCCGGACAGGCTGCTAACCCGGTCTACAACTGGTTCGAGGAACGCCTTGAGATCCAGTCCATCGCGGACGACATCTCTGCCAAGTATGTCCCGCCCCACGTCAATATTTTTTATTGCCTGGGCGGCATCACCTTGGTTTGTTTCCTGATCCAGTTCGCCACTGGGTTTGCGATGACCTTCTACTACAAACCCACCGTGGCTGAAGCCTATGCCTCGGTCCAATACCTGATGACCGATGTGAGCTTCGGCTGGCTGATTCGCTCAGTGCACCGCTGGAGCGCATCCATGATGGTCCTCATGCTGATCCTGCACGTCTTCCGCGTGTATCTCACCGGTGGCTTCAAGCGGCCCCGAGAGCTCACCTGGGTCACCGGCGTGACCATGGCAGTCATCACTGTCTCCTTTGGGGTCACTGGGTACTCCCTACCTTGGGACCAGCTCGGCTACTGGGCTGTAAAAATCGTCTCAGGTGTGCCTGCCGCAGTGCCCGTGGTTGGAGATTTCATGGTGGAGCTGCTCCGCGGAGGAGAAAGCGTTGGCCAGTCCACCCTGACCCGCTTCTATAGCCTCCACACTTTTGTGATGCCCTGGCTCCTTGCGGTGTTCATGCTCATGCACTTCCTGATGATCCGCAAACAGGGTATCTCAGGGCCACTTTAGATCATCGCTCATTGAAAGGTTCAACGGCCAGCTCATTGAAGATCATCCTTCCATCCCTTTGAAATCCTTACAACAGGCAAGTAGCTATGCACATCCTTAAAAAGCCAGACCTAACTGATCCCAATCTGCGGGCCAAGTTGGCCAAGGGAATGGGTCATAATTACTACGGTGAGCCAGCCTGGCCAAACGACCTTCTCTACATGTTCCCAGTGGTGATCCTCGGGACCATAGGCTGCATGGTGGGCTTGGCAGTCCTTGATCCGGCCATGCTGGGTGATAAGGCAGATCCATTTGCCACACCGCTGGAAATTCTGCCCGAGTGGTATCTCTATCCGGTGTTTCAGATCCTGCGCGTTGTTCCAAACAAACTTTTGGGCATTGCTCTACAGACCATGATTCCCCTGGGGCTCATGCTCGTGCCATTCATCGAGAGCTTCAATAAGTTCCAAAACCCTTTCCGCCGCCCCATCGCGATGGGTGTTTTCCTCTTCGGCACTGCATTTGCCATCTATCTTGGCATCGGTGCAGCCCTGCCGATCGACAAATCCCTCACGCTCGGCCTTTTCTGATTCCATCCACCCCAAACTGAGAAAATTTGTCCCCTACCAAGGCTGCAGCCCTAACTGCAGCCTTTTTTTCTGGGCTCCAACGTGCTGTGGGGGATAGGAACAGAGGCACTGGCGAAGGCAACCTTGACCACACGCCGTCGCAGGTGCTAGGTTTATGGACTGCGCGTGGGGGAGAGAATCTCCAGCGTGCAGACCTGGAGCAAAGGGAAGCGCAAGCAGCCGATGTTGTAGGTTTTCTGAGCTGTCGAGAGGCAGCGTTCCGCCGAGAGCTTCCCGTAA
>JAYKGS010000093.1:0-21249 GCA_035284945.1 Synechococcus sp. | reverse complement strand
CTATTCAGCCGCGGGCTCTCTCGATCACCCAGGGTCGTGCTGTTGGTGTCGCCCACTACCTGTTGGGCGGTATCGCAACAACCTGGGCATTCTTCCTGGCCCGCATCGTCGCGGTCGGCTGACCTTTACTGACCTCTCCCAATGGCAACGAAATTTCCTTCGTTCAGCCAGGGTCTGGCTCAGGACCCGACAACCCGCCGTATCTGGTACGGCATCGCCACGGCTCACGATTTCGAGAGCCACGACGGCATGACCGAGGAGCGGCTTTACCAAAAGCTGTTCTCCACCCACTTCGGTCATCTGGCCATCATTGGCCTCTGGGTTTCGGGCAACCTGTTCCATATCGCCTGGCAGGGCAACTTTGAGCAGTGGGTCGCCGATCCGCTGCATATCCGTCCCATCGCACATGCGATCTGGGATCCCCACTTCGGTCAGGGCGCCATTGACGCCTTCACCCAGGCTGGCGCCTCCTCCCCTGTGAACATTGCCTATTCCGGTCTGTACCACTGGTGGTACACGATCGGCATGCGCACTAATGCTGAGCTCTACCAGGGATCCATCTTCATGATGATCCTGTCGGCCTGGGCCCTGTTCGCGGGCTGGCTCCATCTGCAGCCCAAGTTCAGGCCTTCGTTGGCCTGGTTCAAAAATGCTGAATCCCGGCTCAACCACCACCTGGCTGTGCTGTTCGGCTTCAGCTCGATCGCCTGGACCGGTCACCTGGTTCACGTGGCCATTCCTGAGGCCCGCGGCCAGCACGTGGGTTGGGACAATTTCCTCTCGGTGCTGCCCCATCCAGCCGGCCTGGCTCCGTTCTTTACCGGCAACTGGGGCGTCTACGCCCAGAATCCGGACACTGTCTACCAGCAGTTTGGGACGGCTGAGGGCTCCGGTACAGCAATTCTCACCTTCCTAGGTGGTTTTCACCCCCAATCAGAGGCCCTCTGGCTCACTGACATCGCCCATCACCACCTGGCGATTGGCTGTCTGTTCGTGATCGCAGGCCACATGTACCGCACTAACTTCGGGATCGGCCACTCGATCCGGGAGATTCTGGAGGCCCATAATCCGCCCAAGGGAACTCCCTTTGGTGGGGCCCTGGGCGCCGGTCACAAGGGTCTCTACGACACCATCAACAACTCACTGCATTTCCAGCTCGGTCTGGCGTTGGCAGCGTTGGGTGTTGTCACCAGTCTGGTGGCTCAGCATATGTATGCCATGCCGTCCTATGCGTTCATCGCCAAGGACTACACCACCCAGGCCGCTCTTTATACCCATCACCAGTACATCGCGATCTTCCTGATGTGCGGGGCTTTCGCCCACGGTGCGATCTTCTTCATCCGGGATTACGACCCTGAAGCCAACAAAGACAACGTGTTGGCGCGGATGCTTGAGCACAAGGAGGCGATCATCAGCCATCTGAGCTGGGTTTCCCTCTTCCTCGGTTTCCACACCCTCGGTCTCTACGTCCACAACGACGTTGTTGTGGCTTTCGGTACACCCGAGAAGCAGATCCTGGTGGAGCCCGTCTTTGCCCAGTTCGTCCAGGCCGCTTCCGGTAAGGCGATGTACGGCATGGATGTGTTGCTCTCCAACTCAGCCAGCGCTGCCAGCACCACCAGTGCGGTCTATCTGCCTGGCTGGATCGATGCCATCAATGGGGGGAACGACCTGTTCCTGCCCATTGGCCCTGGTGATTTCCTGGTGCACCACGCCATTGCTCTGGGTCTTCACACCACCACCTTGATCCTGGTCAAGGGTGCCCTGGATGCCCGGGGCTCCAAGCTGATGCCCGATAAAAAGGACTTCGGCTACGCCTTCCCCTGTGATGGCCCAGGCCGGGGCGGTACATGTGATATCTCGGCCTGGGATTCCTTCTACCTGTCGGTTTTCTGGGCTCTGAACACGGTGGGTTGGGTCACGTTCTACTGGCATTGGAAACACCTTGCCATCTGGCAAGGAAACGTCGCCCAGTTCAACGAATCCAGCACCTATCTGATGGGTTGGTTCCGGGACTACCTCTGGCTCAACTCCTCCCAGCTGATTAATGGGTACAACCCCTTTGGCAGCAACAACCTGGCCGTCTGGTCCTGGATGTTCCTGTTTGGTCACCTGGTATGGGCCACCGGCTTCATGTTCCTCATCTCATGGAGGGGTTACTGGCAGGAGCTGATCGAAACCATTGTCTGGGCCCATCAACGCACCCCACTGGCCAACCTGGTGGGCTGGCGTGATAAGCCCGTCGCTCTTTCGATCGTGCAGGCCCGTGTGGTGGGCTTGGCCCACTTCACCATCGGTTATATCCTCACCTATGCCGCCTTCCTGATAGCATCAACTTCGGGCAAATTCGGCTAATTTTCTGTCCTTTGGTTACTTGAGGGACGAATATTCAACCCCGGTCTTGGCCGGGGTTTTTTTATGGCGTTGCTGCTGCGGTGTAGTTATCCCTCACGTAGGCCGGCTCCTCACAGCGCAGTTCATTGCCATCGGTCTGGGCCCTTTCACCATGGAGGCAGGCCACTGTCGCCCTATGGCCGTCGATCCAGCCCTTTTGGCCAGCTGCCCGTTTTTCACTCTTTAGCCGCTCCGCCAAGCGGAGTTCAGCCATGCGCTGCTCCTCAGACAGTTGCTCTTGGTTTGGTTTGATAGGTTCCCTTTTGGTTTGATTGAACCGGCAGGAAACCAGCAGGCCGCTACTGCACACAATGACCAAGGCCAGCAGCGTGCCAATCAGGGGCTTAGATCGTCCAGACATGCTGTTGGGATCACGATTGATATCCCAGCCATCCTCCTCTGGCTGATCGCCAATAAAAAAGCCCTGCCGAAGCAGGGCTTGGTTGATGATGGGATTTTGATTCAACCCACGCTCCAGACACCACCCGCGATATTGACGAGTGGGGCCACGATGGCCGTGCCGGCCAGGAACCAGGCGAAGGCGGCGCCGCCGCAGCCACCCAGCCAGAAACCGCTGGCAAACTCAGCCCAGCCGGCCTTGGTGAACAGGTCGGCGGGTGGATTGTCGATTGTGGCGTCGGCAGGTTGGATGTTGGGGCCGTTACCCGCGGTGCCGTAGATCGAAAGGCAGATTGTCAGAATCGATACCAGGCCGATGCTGGCCAGGAGTCCGGCGGTGCTGGCGTACTCGGTGAGCCTGAGAGGCCCACAGATCGCAAATGGGCCGTAGAGGAAGAAGCCATGGGCCATGCCCACTTCCAGACCCCGGCGGTTTGGCGAGAGGGAAGGTCGGTAGGCAGGCAGGGCGTTGAGAAACGCCCGCGTGAAGTAGCTGCTGTTGACGGGGGTTGCCAGATTGCCGACGCAGGGGTCGGCCACGGGAGTCACGGTCATGGTGGCGTGTGGGGAGGCGGTGATGGAAGGCGAAGGAGCCGCTTGAGGCGTATCAGCTACGGGCTTCGATCACGTTGAACAGCAGGGCCATGGCCACAGCTGGGCCGAGGATTCCAACAAGCGGTACAAGTACCGATGGCAGCCAGGCGGCAGCGAATTCTCCAGTCATGGCGCGGACCACAAGCAATCCCCAGCACTGTAGGGATCTGGCCGAAGCCTGCTTTGGCCCCCTTCTGCGGGCGACATAAAAGTTCAATCCATCCCGGCGCAGGTCGTGCCCCGTAGGGTGGCGCGCACCCGGTAGATAGGCCGACCCTGGCTCTCGTGGTACGTGCGCATCTGCAGTTCGGCCAGCAGGCCGAAGCAGAAGAGCTGTATTCCGCTCAGAAAACTGAGCAGGGCCATCAGCAGCAGGGGACGATCGCCTATGTCGGCTCCCAGCAGCAACTTTTCGCCCACCAGCCAGAGCCCTAACAACAGACCAAGACCCATGGCGCCTAGCCCGCCGAAGCCGAACACGTGCATCGGTCTGGTCAGGAAACGCTTCATGAACCACACCGTCAGCAGGTCCATCAGCACTCGGAAGGTGCGATCCAGTCCGTACTTGCTTTTCCCAAAGAGCCGGGGGTGGTGGTTCACTTTCACCTCACTGATGCGGGCTCCTTCGATGAAGGCCAGGGCCGGCAGGAATCGGTGCAGTTCGCCGTAGAGGTTGAGATCACTCACCACCTCCCGCCGATAGGCCTTGAGGGAGCAGCCGTAGTCATGCAGCCGCACGCCGGTCACCTGGGCGATCAGGCTGTTGGCGATCAGGCTTGGCAGTAACCGTTTGATGGCACCGTCCTGACGCTGGTGGCGCCAGCCACTCACCAGATCGAAGCCTTGGTTGAGTTGTTTGAGCAGCAGCGGGATGTCGGCTGGATCGTTCTGGAGATCACCATCCAAGGTGACGATCACGGCTCCTCTGCTGGCATCAAAGCCTGCGGCCATGGCGGCTGTCTGGCCGTAGTTGCGACGCAGCAATACCGCCACGAGCTCGGGCACCTGGTTTGCCAGCGAGCTGAGCAGGTTCGGGGTGTTGTCCTTGGATCCGTCGTCGACGAGCACCAGTTCAAAATTCAGGCCAAGGGGCCGCACCACTGCAAGGATCTGTTCTGCCAGCTGGATCAGGCTTTCCTCCTCGTTATAGAGGGGCACCACCACGGACAGCTCCGGGGTCTCTTGCGGTGGCTGGGTCATGGGCGGCCGTGTCTGGGTTGCGAACCTAGGCGGCCGGTGGGTTACCTCATCGGCTGTGCATCACCCGCCCGGCACCTCGCAGTTCCGAAAGATAGTGGCGTGCCACCGGATGGGGGTCATGGGGACAGAGGGTGTCGATGCCGATCCCATTGCGGCCGTGGGCTTTGCCCGAGCTGTGCAGGTAGCGGCCCCCGCCCAGGTGTAGGCCCACGTGGCTGCAGCGCTGGGGGCTGCCGAAGAAGATCAGATCGCCTGGGGCCAGCAGCTGGCTCTGGCCGGGTTGCACCCCGATGGGCCGGCAGAATTGCTCCTGTTGGTAGGCGTCGCGCGGGATCCAGATCCCTGCGTTGGCATAGGCGCGCTGCACCAGGCCGGAACAGTCGTAGTCAGGGCCCAGGCTGCCGCCCCACAGGTAGTGATTGGGCTGGTGCAGGGCGCTGGTGGCGAAGGCTAGAACCCTTTCCAATTTCTGCTCGATATCGCAGCGGTGCATGCCTCGGCAGGGCGGACGTCGGTCGGCAAATGCGCGCCCCAGCAGGGCGCTGGGGCCAATCCAGCCGGGGTAGCCATCCTCCAGCAGGCGCACCCGCAGGCGTCGGCCAGGGCCTCCGGCCGCCATGGGGGAGAGAATCTGCAGATGCCTCCCTTCCCAGGCCTGGGTGGCAAGCCCCGCCCCTGTGGGCTGGCTGTAGAGGTTCAGCGCAGCGCTGAGGCGCCAGATGGTTTCGGGTTTGAGCCATTCGGGCGCTGCTGGGGTGCCGCTGGCGAGGTGCATGGGGTGGAGCTCGCTGAGGTCGCCACCCCTAATCTCGCAACAACCCGGACCGGCGCCCATGATTTTCTACAGCCCCGATCCCGTTATGGACCAGATCCTGGCCGATCTGGTGAGGGCCCTTGAGCTCGATGGCAGATCGGGTCTGGCTCCCCAGCTCTCGATCACCTGGCTGCGGTATGAACAGTCGCTGATAGGTCGGGCGGCCGAGCTTGCCCCTTACCACTTCTGGGCCCTGCCGGTGCGGGGAGCCAGCTGGGCTGGTGACCACCTGCGTTACCCCGCCAGCGTGGTGAAGCTTGTCTATCTGATTGCGGCGGAGGCCTGGCGACAGGCCGATCTGCTCCCAGACAGCGCCGAGCTGCGGCAGGCCCTGGGCGACATGATCAGAGATTCCAGTAACGACGCCACCTCCCTGGTGTTGGATCTGCTCACCGGAACTACCAGTGGCCCGTCTCTGCCCCCATGGCGCATGGCCCAGTGGGGGGAGCAGCGTCAATTGGTGAATCGCTGGCTGGCTGAGCTCGATTGGCCGGAGCTGAAGGGCTGTAACGCTTGCCAGAAAACCTGGGGGGATGGCCCCTACGGCCGGGAGCGGGAGTTCTATGGTTCCGAACTGGAGAATCGCAATCGCCTCAGCACCAATGCGGTGGCCCGCTTGCTGCAGGCTGTGATCGCCTCGGCCTTGGTCTCGCCTCCGGCCTGTGCCCGTATGCGCGCCCTGCTGGCTCGCAGCCTGGATCCGGCCCGGCGCGCGGCCGATCCTGAGAATCAGGTGGATGGCTTCATCGGTGCCGGACTCCCCCCCGGCGCAAGCCTGTGGAGCAAGGCTGGTTGGATGAGTCTGGCCAGGCACGATGCAGCCTATGTGGAGCTGGAGCACTGCCCGCCCATGCTGCTTGTGGTGTTCAGCGAGGGCCGTGATTGCGCCGCCGATGAACGCCTGCTCCCGGAAATTGCTGCCCAGCTGGTCAGGGCAAGCAGGCGATAGCTGAAGATGCTGGTAGGATGATAATGAAATCTCGCATTTAATTGCAGCTGATATGAATATCAACCAATTGGCGCCTGCCGATGCAAAGCGTTTCCAGTCAGCCCACTCTCTTCACTTCCAAGGAGCGGGAAATAGCGTTTTGCTGCAACTCAGCGGCGTAGTTGTAGTTGACTATGAAGCCAAAGGCTCCTCGGGTGGCAGCCGGGGCTGGGCCATTGAAACTCTCGGCCTTAATCTTGCCCTGCCTGTGGTGCCTGGCCAAAATCAATCTTTTTTTGTGGAGCAGGCTACCCCCCTGATTACAATCAACGGCGTGGGGGGGATTTCCACTGTGGGCTGGAGCGTTAATTCCTGCTCGGCACCAGTCAACATTCTTTGCAGTGGGAGCTACACCCTAGAAGCAGTTCTAGGTGTCTATACATCAGGAGAAGTGCTGCATACAATCGGCTACATGGTTTCCCTGGTCGGCGGCTTCCAGGCTTGAGGCCTGCAGGCTTGTGATGCCGGCAGGATTAAATCCATGGGGATTCGATTTCAACGGAGAGGGAGGGATTCGAACCCTCGACAAGAGTTGCCTCCTGTAACTCCTTAGCAGGGAGCCGCTTTCAACCACTCAGCCACCTCTCCAGCGGCATGAAGAGTTTATCAGTGAGCCGCTGGGGTAGGCCCCTGCCAGGCTGCCTGGGCGGCCGTGAGTCGGGGCAGCCGGTGCTTGAACCCACAGAGGATTTCCCAGGGGATGGTGTGGCAGCGGTCGCTCCAGTCGGAGGGTGTGATCTGCTGGTCGCCGTCCTGTCCCAACAGGGTCACCACCGAGCCCGATTCCAGGGCCGGGCAGTCGGAGGCATCCAGGATCAACTGATCCATGGTTATCGCCCCCACCTGGGGTAAGCGCTGGCCATTGAAGAGCACTTCGAGTTGGTTCGAGAGCTGTCTCGGCACGCCATCGGCGTAGCCGATGCCGACCACGGCGAGGCGGCTAGCCCGGCTGGTTTTGAAGCGGTGGCCGTAGCTCACTCCAGTGCCGGCAGGGACCTCTCTGATCAGGCTCACCCGAGCGTGCAGGGCCATGGCCGGCTCCAGGGGGATGACGCCAGCGAGGTGGGGGGCAGGGCTATGGCCATAGAGGGCCAGGCCAACGCGCACCTGGTCGTAATGGAGACTCTCACTGCGCAGGGTGGCGGCGGAATTCGCCAGGTGGCGGCTGACCCCTACCAGGCTCTGGGTGTCGAGGGCTCGCAGAACGCTTTCGAAGCGCTGCTGCTGCAGGGCTGTGAGTCCATTATCGGCGCTCGGTGGGGCATCGGCACTGGCCAGGTGCGAGTAGAGACCGGCCAGTTGCACGGCTTCCAGTTCGCCAATGGCCGCCACCAGCCTGGGGCCCTCGGGCCAGTCAGCCCCCAGCCGGGCCATGCCGGTGTCGAGTTTCAATTGCAGCTGCATGGGCCGGCCCTGGCCGCTGGCCAGGTTCTGGCAGAGCAGGGCTTCGCGCATGCCGCTGATGGTGGGCATCAGTTGCCAGTGAAGGCAGCTGCGCAATTCTTCAACCTGGGTCAGGTTGCCCATTACCAGGATCGGCGTTTCGATCCCTGCGCGGCGCAGCTCGATACCTTCAGCCAGGGTGGCAACCCCACACTGGCTGGCTCCGCCGGCAAGGGCGGCCCTGGCCACAGGCACTGAACCGTGGCCATAGCCATCGGCTTTCACCACGGCCATCAGGCTGGTTCCTGAGCTGAGCCGCCGCTTGATTCTGCTGGCATTGGCACTTATGGCCGCGGTATTCACCTCCACCCAGGCCCGCTGACGGGCCAGTCCGGCATCAGTGCTCTCGGCGCTCCAGCTGGCCTCGGTGGCCTGGGTCACTGAACGAAGGCAGGATTGCGACTAGCATGCCGCCTAATACGGGTGCTGGCATGGGCCAAGTTCTCGTTCTGAATGCCTCCTACGAGCCCCTCAACATCACTACCTGGCGACGCGCCCTTGTGATGGTGCTCAAAGGGAAGGCGGAGGGTCTTGAGCATGATTCCTCCCGTTGGATCCGGGGGGACACCCTGCTCCCCACCGTGATTCGGCTGCGTCAATACGTGCTCGTTCCCTATAAACAGCTTCCCCTCACCCGTCGTAATCTCTTCCATCGCGATGGCCATCGATGTCAGTACTGCGGCTCCAGTGCGGAGCAGCTTTCCATCGACCATGTGGTGCCCCGCAGCCGGGGCGGGCTTGACACCTGGGAAAATGTGACCACCGCCTGCCTGCCCTGCAACGTGCGTAAGGGGAATCGCACACCCCGGGAAGCTGGCATGCCCCTGATGGGTAGACCCCATCGCCCCCTCAGCAGCCTCCGCTTCGAGGCTGCGCGCCAGATTTCCTCGGGCCGCCATGGAGAGTGGGCCAAATATGTGATCGGCGGAGATTAGCTGGACACCTGCTCCGCCAGCTCCTGGAGCTGGCGGCCCTGATCTGCAGCGATGCAGGCGCCGATCAGGTCGTGGAGCTGGCCTTGGAGGACGGGTTCCAGGGTGAAATTCCTGCCCAGGCGATGGTCGGTGATGCGGTTGTCCTTGAGGTTGTAGGTGCGGATCTTCTCGCTGCGATCACCGCTGCCCACCTGCGCCAGCCTGGCTGAACGCTGCGCGGCATTGGCTTCGGCCAGCTGGCGCTCATAGAGCTTTGCCCGCAGAATCTCCATGGCCCGTTCCCGGTTCTGAAGCTGGGATCGCTCCTGGGTGCAGAACACACGGATGCCGGTGGGTTTGTGCAGCAGGTCCACGGCCGTTTCCACCTTGTTCACGTTCTGGCCGCCGGCCCCGCCGGAGCGAGCAGTGCTGAGCTCGATCTCGTTGGGATCAATCTGCACCTCAACGGGGTCCGCTTCGGGCATCACGGCCACCGTGGCCGTGGAGGTATGGACCCGACCCTGGGTTTCAGTGGCCGGCACGCGCTGCACCCGATGCACGCCGGCTTCGAATTTCAGCTGGCTGAACACCCCCTCGCCCTGGATGGCCAGGATCAGTTCCTTGTAGCCACCGAGTTCGGCTTCCGAGGCGCTCACCGGCTCCACGCGCCAACCCACGCTCTGGGCGTAGCGCTCGTACATGCGGGCCAGGTCTCCAGCCCAGATGGCTGCTTCATCTCCCCCGGCCCCGGCCCGGATCTCCAGCATCACGCTGCGCCCATCGCGGGGGTCCCGGGGCAGCATGGCCAGGGTGAGTTTGGCGCGAAGAGCTCCGATAGACGCTGCCAGGGAGGTGAGCTCCTCCTGGGCAAGTTCTTCTATGGCTGGGTCCCCTCGGTGCTGTTTCAGCAGTGAGCGGGCCTCGCGCTCTTCCCGCTCCAGCTTGAGCAGATGCATGCGGTCGAGCACCAGGGGCTCGAGGCGGGCCCTCTCCCGAGCGATGGCCTTCAACTGGCTCGGATTGGAAGCTACCGAAGGATCTGCAAGCTGGCGTTCAAGGGTCTCGAAGGTGCGGCGTGCTGTTTCCAGGCGCTCATGGAGCAAAGAGGGATCCAATCAGTCCAGACCTCGGCTCAGGCGTCCGTGGTTCCAGGGGCAGGTTCGCCAGGGGCTGCTTTTTTGGCGCCAGCGGAGGCCCCAGCACCTGCGTTGACCCCACTCATGCCGTATTTGCGCATAAAGCGATCCACCCGCCCCTCGGTATCGAGGATCTTCTGGGTGCCGGTGTAGAAGGGATGGTTTCCACTCCACACGTCTACGTGGAGTTCAGGGGAGGTAGAGCCGGTGGTCATCACCACCTCTCCGTTGCAGATCACCTTGGCATCGGGATACCAGGTGGGGTGGATATCAGCCTTGGGCATGGCGAAAACTGGGGATTGGCGAGGAGAAGAAATCAGCGCTTGGAGAACTGGGGCGCCTTGCGTGCTTTCTTGAGGCCGTATTTGCGACGCTCCTTAGCCCGAGGATCCCGGCTGAGGTGGCCTTCGGTCTTGAGCGGCTTGCGATTATCCGGTGACAGGTCGCAAAGGGCTCTGGCAGCCCCCTGCTTGATGGCTTCGGCCTGGCCCGTAAGCCCCCCGCCGTGCACGTTGACCAGGAGGTCGTATTCGGCTCCCAGACCGAGGGTCTGGAGGGGGGCTTGAACCGCAGCCAGGTAGACGGGGTTGTAGTTGAGGTAGTTGTCGCCGGGACGGCCGTTGATGGTCACGGTCCCGGTACCAGGCACCACCCGCACGCGGGCTACTGCGGTCTTACGCCGCCCAGTGCCCCAGTAGACAACTTTGTTGGTGCTCATTTTGCGGCGGCGGAAGGGGCTAGGGCGAGAAGCTGGGGTTGCTGGGCAGCGTGGGGATGCTCGTTGCCCTTGTAGACCTTCAGCTTGCGGAAAAGCTGGCGGCCCAGAGCGTTATGGGGAAGCATGCCCTTGATGGCCTTCTCCACGATCCGCTCTGGGATACGGGCCTGGAGGTGGGAGAAGGTTTCGGTCTTCATGCCACCTGGACGGCCCGAGTGGCGTCGGTAGAGCTTCTGGGTGGGCTTATTGCCACTCACCCTTACCTTTTCTGCATTGATGACGATCACAAAATCGCCCGTGTCGAGGTGGGGAGTGAAGCAGGCTTTGTTTTTGCCGCGCAGCACCTGGGCAACCTCGCTTGCCAGACGGCCGAGGGTCTGATTCTCAGCGTCCACCAGGAACCACTGGCGGTCAAGGGAAGCTATGGAGGGCAGGGGGGTCTTGTTCATATCGCCTGAGCGGGGACCGGCAGGCCGGCTAGGGGGCAGGACAGCAGCTCGTTCGCAAGCCAACACCCGGTTTGAATGACCTTACCGCTTGACCGGCGCGCCCCCAGTTGGCAGCGGCGCAGGATTGGCTGGAAGGATGGTCAAAACCGGCTGGAGCACCGGGAAATTCAGAGCACCCAATCGGAGCACTCAAGCTGAAACCTCGGCTGACAATCATACCAGGCAGCCCTTGGAAATACCGGATCTCCATAGCCGACCCTAAGCAGGCAAAGCCCATGGGGCGGGGCCGCTTCCTTGACCTCTTCCCGGCGGCATTCGCGCCAACGGCGTTCGAACGCCTCGAGGCTCAGTCGCCCTTCTCCCACGGCCACGAGCTGGCCGAGAATCAGTCTCACCATGCCGTAGAGAAAACCACCGGCCTGGAGTTCCACCGTGATCAGATCACCCCGCCGATCAACATGCACCTCCTGAATGGTGGTGAGGCCGTGGGCCCGGCTGCTGCCGGCCCGCTGGAAGGCTGAGAAGTCGTGCTCTCCCAGCATGGCCTCTAGGGCCCGACCCATGGCTCCCTCATCCAGTCGCCGCTGGTAGCGATGCCAGGTCCAGGGGGCCAGAAAGAGATTGGCGCTGCTGGAGTTGTAAATCGTGTAGCGGTAGCGCCTGTAGGTGGCGCTGAAGCGGGCATGCCAGCTGTCCGTCACCTCGGTAGCTGCCCGAACGTGGATCGAGGCGGGCAGGCGGCCGTTCAGGGCCTTGGCCCAGCGGCCGGCAGGGATCGGCCCTGCGGTGTCGAAGTGCACAACCTGAGCCGCTGCATGCACGCCGGTGTCCGTGCGTCCAGCGGCAACGGTGTGGCCAGACCCCAGGGGGTCCAGGTCCAAGATCGCCTGCTCAAGGGTTGCTTGCACGCTGGGGGCGTTGGGCTGTCGCTGCCAGCCGCAGAAGGAGGCTCCGTCGTATTGCAGACACAGGCCAATGCGGCGCAGGGGGCCCTCGCAGGGGAGCCTTCCTAGATGCTCAGACCAACTCGATGATGGCCATTTCGGCGTTGTCCCCTCGGCGGGGCACGGTGCGGATGATGCGGGTGTAGCCACCCTGGCGCTCTCCATAGCGGTCCTGGGCCTTGTCAAACAGGGCATGCACCAGCTGTTTGTCGTAGATGTAGCCGATGGCGCGGCGACGGGCCGCCAGGCTGCCATCCTTGGCCAGGGTGATCATGCGCTCAGCTTCATCGCGGAGGGCTTTGGCACGGGCCTTTGTGGTGGTGACCCTGCCCTCACGTATTAGTTGGGTAGTGAGCCCACGCAGCATGGCCTTGCGTTGGTCGGCGGGGCGTCCCAGCATGGGAACTCGGCACTGGTGTCGCATGGAACTGGGCTGGTGGGATGGAGGGTCGGGATTCGGGGCCGGAAATTCAGGCGCTGGTTCGGCTCTGGGGCAGGGTGATGCCGATGCGCTCAAGCGCTTCAATGACCTCATCGGCTGATTTGGAGCCGAAGTTCTTGATCTCAAGAAGATCTTCATAGCTGAAGCCCATGAGATCGCTCACGGAGTTGACCTGGGCGCGCTTGAGGCAGTTGTAGGCCCTCACCGAAAGGTTCAGCTCCTCAAGGGGAATCTGGGTCTCGGCTGAGGCCTCCGGTTCGATGCCTGGCTCTTCAGCCAGGGTGAGGCTGGCCAGGGGCTGGAACAGGGCGATGAGTTGGTTGGCCGCCTGGGCCATGGCGTCGTCTGGGGTGACGCTGCCATTGGTCTCGATCTCAAGCCGCAGGCGCTCCCGGGCAGATCCACCCTCGCCTACGGCGGTTTCATCCACGGTGTAGTTGACCCGGCGCACGGGCTTGAATACCGCATCGATCTGCAGCAGATCGATGGCGCTGGTGTCTTCGCTATGGCGATCGACGGGTCTGTAGCCCACACCCCGCTCCACGTGGACTTCCATCTCCAGGCTATGGCCGTCGGCCACGGTGGCGATCAGGCGACCGCCGTCAATCACCTGAACCTGGGTAGAGAACTGGAGGTCTGCGGCGGTGACGGTGGCGGGGCCGTTCACCATCAGACGACCTATTTCCAGTTCGCGGTTGCGGCTGTTGACTGAGATCTGCTTACAATTTAAAAGGATATCGAGGACATCTTCGCGCACACCGGGCACGGTGGCGTATTCGTGATTCACTCCGGAGATCCGAACGGCGGTGATGGCACTGCCTTCGAGGCTGCCGATCAGAACCCTTCTCAGGGCGTTGCCCAGGGTGGTGGCCTGGCCGCGATCGAGGGGACCAATCAGGAAGGTGCCCGTCTGGGATCGGTCTTCGACGACCTTATGCTCGATCCGATCAATTTGGTAATGCAGCACGGTCTGAAGGGTCGGAAGGTTTGGTAGGGCCTGGGGCAAGCGCAGGGGTAGTACTCAGACGCGGCGCCGTTTGGGGCGACGGCAGCCGTTATGGGGAAGCGGAGTCACGTCGCGGATGAGCGTGATTTCCAGGCCAGCCACCTGCAGAGCCCTGATTGCAGTTTCCCGGCCTGAGCCGGGGCCCCGGACCAAAACTTCGATCTGGCGCATACCTTGCTCAAGCGCCCTGCGGGCCGCAGCCTCGGCCGCTGTCTGGGCGGCGAAGGGGGTGCCTTTGCGGGCTCCTTTGAAGCCGCTGGCGCCGGCCGAGCTCCAGGAGATCACTTCCCCGGCCGTGTCGGTGATCGACACAATCGTGTTGTTGAAGGTGCTCTGGATGTGGGCCATGCCGTTGGGCACGTTGCGCTTGATTTTCTTGGCGCCGGATTTTTTGGCTGGCTTGGCCATGGCGGAAAGGCCTGCTGTTGCAGGAGGTGATCGGGGAACGGGCAGGGTTGGGACAAGGGAAGGGGTTTGGGGCCCTACTTCTTCTTGCCGGCCACGGTTTTGCGGGCACCCCGGCGGGTGCGGGCGTTGGTGCGGGTGCGTTGGCCCCGCACGGGCAGACCCATGCGGTGACGGCGGCCGCGCACACAGCCGATGTCCTGGAGGCGCTTGAGGGCCATCCCCTCCTGGCGGCGCAGATCGCCTTCGAGGGTGAAGGCTTCGGCTGCACCTCGCAACTTCTGAACGTCGGCGTCGCTGAGGTCCTTGACCCTGGTGTCGGGGTTGACCCCGGCTTTGCTCAGAATCTTCTGGGCTCGGGTAAGACCGATGCCATACACATAGGTGAGGGATATCTCAACGCGCTTGTCGCGTGGGATATCTACGCCGGCAATCCGAGCCACGGGGGAAATCAATGAGAGGGCAAGTTCCGCAGTCGCCAGAGCGGAGCGGGAGTGGATGGAAAACAGCTGGCCCCCAGGCGGGGCTGGCCAGGGCTGGTCAACCTTGGCGCTGCTTGTGCTTGGGATTGGTGCAAATCACCATTACCCGGCCGTGGCGACGAATCACCCGGCACTTGTCGCACATTTTCTTGACTGAGGCACGCACCTTCATGGGCGTTGTGCTCTCCGAATTTGCAAACCAATAGTCTACCACAATAGGTGTGGCCGCCTTGCTGATCAATCCAGCAGGGCTGCGATGCGTGCCGCAATGGCCTCCACCGTGCCATGGGCTTCAACCGATTGGAGCAGGCCCGCTTCCCGATAGTGGCGAATCAGGGGTGCGGTCTGTTCCCTGTATACCTCGAGGCGGTGGCGGATCACGCTTTCGTTGTCATCCGCCCGGCCCCGACCCAGCAGCCTCTGGAGCAGCACGGCATCGTCTAGCTCCAACAGCACAACCAGCTCGATCGGTTGGCGGAGTTCCTCCAGCAGGTGGCCCAGGGCTTCTGCCTGGGCCAGGTTGCGAGGGAAACCATCGAGTAGCCAGCCGCCCTCACCGCTGGAGGCCTGGGCCTCCAGCCGACTTCGCACGATCGCCAGCACAAGGTCGTCACTGACCAGGGCACCGCTCGCCATCACCGCCGCAGCTTCCTTGCCAAGAGTGGTGCCGGCAGTCACCTCGGCCCTCAGCAGTTCGCCTGTGGACAGGTGCAGCAGGTTGTGATCCGCGGCCAGGAGCTCCGCCTGGGTGCCCTTGCCAGCGCCGGGGGGGCCGAGGAACAGGAGACGTTTTTTCATGGCGGAACGGCAAACGGCTTGGGTTGGGATGTTTGCGGTCACTGCCGCACCATCCCTTCATAACGTTGCGAGATCACGTAAGTCTGAACCTGTTTAGCGGTGTCGATGGCCACGCCCACAAGGATCAGCAGGGAGGTGGCTCCCAGGCCCTGGAAGGTGCGCACCTGGGTGGCTCCCTCAACGGCCGAGGGGATTATGGCTACGGCTCCCAGAAACAGCCCTCCCAGCAGGGTCAGACGGTTCTGCACGCCACTGAGGTAGTTGGCGGTGGCGGAGCCTGGACGTACTCCTGGGATCGCCACACCACTGCGTTTGAGGTTGGTGGCGATGTCCACCGGATTGACGGTTAGGGAGGCGTAGAAAAAGCCAAAGCCACAGATCAGGGCGAAGAACACCAGGGCGTAGAGCCAGGGAGTGCTGCTGTTGGGGTTTAGGTAGCCAGCCAGCTGGATCAGCCAGGGGCTGCCGGTGAGGTTGGCGATGGTAAGCGGCAGGAACACCACGGCCGAGGCGAAAATGATTGGCATCACTCCGCCGGCATTGAGCTTCAGGGGCAGGTAGCTCTGACGGGCCGAGAGCGCCCCCGCTCCACCCACCTGCCGCTTGGCACTCACGATCGGGATGCGGCGGTTGCCCTCCTGCACAAAGATGATCCCAACAATGGTCAGCAGGAAGACCAGAACCAGCACCACGATGCCGCCCACGGTGCTGCGGTCGCCGCTCTGGGCAAGCTCAATGGTGGAGCCGAGGGCCTTCGGCAGGGTGGCCACGATGTTCACGAAGATCACCAGGGAGGCACCCTGGCCGATGCCCCGCTCGGTGATCACCTCGCTGATCCACATGACCACCATTGAGCCGGTCACCAGGGCCAGGGCCGTTTGAATCACGAACACGGGTTCTGAGAGGCCTTCGGTGGCGTATTGCCGCAGGATCAGGGCAAATACCAGGCTCTGCAGAATCCCCCAGCCCAGGGCTACGTAGCGGGTGATCTGGGCGATTTTGCGACGGCCTGCCTCCCCCTCGTTTTTCTGGAGGTCTTCAAGCTGGGGCAGGGCTGCGGTTAGCAACTGGATGATGATCGAGGCGTTGATGAACGGCAGGATCCCCAGGGCGAACACGCCCAGGGTGGAGAGGCCGCCCCCGGTGAAGATGTCCAGGAACCCGATCAGCTGACCGCCGCGGGAGAGGAATTCCTGGAAGGCCACCCGATCGATGCCAGGCATCGGGATGTAGATGCCCAGTCGGACGAGCAGCAACAGGCCGAGGGTTGTGAGCACCCGGTCGCGCAGGCCCTTGGATTGGATCAGTTGGCTGAGGATTTCCCCGGCACTGGGGTTGCGACCCCGGCTAACGAGCATGGTGGCTTGGGATGGACATAAAAAAACTGTCCAGCGAATCCTGGGAGTGATCCCCGGATCCGTTGGACGGCTCAGACCATAGGGCGGAGGCCCACAAGGTGATCAGATGACTTGGCAACTGCCACCTGCAGCTTCGATCTTGCTGCGGGCGCAGGCGGTGAAGGCGGCGGCCTGCACTGTGAGCTTGGCGTTGAGAACGCCGTTGCCAAGCACCTTGAGAGGGTGTTTGGGGCTGGTGACCAGGCCGTCTTTCACCAGTGAGTCGAGGCTAACCGTGCTGCCGGGCTCGCAGTCGGCCAGCTTGGCCACATTGATGATGGTGAACTCCCTGGTGTTCACCAGCTCAAAGTGCTTGAGCTTGGGGATGCGGCGGTAGAGAGGCATCTGCCCCCCCTCGAATCCAGGTCGGGTGGGTCTGCCGGAGCGGGACTTTTGGCCACGCATGCCGAAGCCACAGCTGGCCCCCTGGCCTGCGGCGATGCCACGGCCCTTGCGCATTTTGCGGCGGCGTGCCCCGGGATTAGCTTTCAGGGTCTGGAGATTGATGCTCATGGCGATGGCTCAGGAGTAGATCTGCTCAAGGGAGATGCCCCGCTCCTTGGCGGTCTCCTTGTGGGTGCGGAGGCCGGCCAGAGCCTGCATCGCAGCCCGGGCATTGTTCAGTGGGGTTTTGGAGCCGAGGCGTTTGGCCAGGACGTTCTTGATGCCGGCAAGTTCAAGCACGGTGCGAATAGAACCGCCCGCAATCACGCCGGTACCTGGAGCGGCGGGCCGGATGAGCACACTGGCGGCTCCGTCACAGCCATTGCTGAGGGTGGGAATGGAGCTGTGGCGGGTGAGGGGCACCTTGACCAGATGTTTTTTGCCATCGGCCACTCCCTTGCGGACGGCACCGATCACGTCTCCGGCTTTGCCGACTCCGACTCCCACCTGACCCTTCTCATTGCCGACGACAACGATGGCCCGGAAGCTCATCTTCTTGCCGCCCTTGACGGTTTTGGAGACACGTCGGATCTGCACGACCCGCTCCTGCCACTCGGAGTCACGCTCTTGGCCACGGCGGCTGTCCCGCCCCCGTCCGGCGCCACGGCGACTGTCACCGCGGCCGCCGCGGCGCTCCTGCTGGCCTTCGGCCGCCGCAGGTACATCGGCCGCTGCCGGGATGTCGTTGGCCTGGAATTGATCGTTGGTTTCGGTCATGGTGAGAGCAGGGATCAGAATTGAAGGCCCGCTTCCCGGGCGGCGTCAGCCAGGGCCTTGACCCGGCCGTGGTACAGGTTGCCGCCGCGATCGAAGACCACCTGCTGGATGCCCTTTGCAAGGGCCCGTTTGGCGACCAGCTCACCCACGGCCACAGAGGCGTCGCAGGTGGAGCTGGTGGTGAGGCTGGTGCGCAGGTCCTTGTCGAGGGTGGAGGCCGCACAGAGGGTGTTCTGGGCGTCGTCGTCGATGACCTGGGCGTAGATGTGGTTGTTGGAACGGAACACGGCCAACCGCGGACGGGAGGCCGTGCCGCTGAGTTGGCGCCGCAGACGGCGGTGACGCTTCTGGGTCTGAAGTTTGCGGGTGATGGAAGACATGGCAATACAGGGTAACGACGCTCAGGCAGGCCTCACTTCTTACCGGTCTTTCCGGCCTTGCGCAGGATGCGTTCACCCTGGAATTTGATCCCCTTGCCCTTGTAGGGCTCGGGAGGGCGAATGGCGCGCACCTTGGCTGCTTCGTTGCCCACCAGTTCCTTGTTCGCACCTGAAACCATCACGGTGGTGTTGCCCTCGACCGTGAAGGTGATCCCCTCAGGGGGCACCATCTCCACCTGGTGGCTGTAGCCGGCGGAGACCACCAGCTTGGAGCCCTGAAGGGCGGCGCGATAGCCCACACCGACGATTTCAAGCCTGCGGGTGAAGCCCTGGCTGACGCCTTCGACCATGTTGGCGACCAGGGTGCGGCAGAGGCCATGGCGCTCGCGGGAGCGCCTGGTTTCGCTGCTGGGGTTCACCACCAGGGTGTTGCCCTCCTGGGAGATCCGTACCCCATCGGGCAAGGTGCGGCTGAGCTCACCCTTGGGGCCCTTCACAGTGACCGACAGACCATGGAGGCTGACACTCACCTTGTCGGGCAGGGGAATCGGTGCTTTTCCAATACGTGACATGGGTCAATCTCCCGGGTTCAATAGACGTAGCAAAGCACTTCGCCACCAACGCCATGCTTGCGGGCGTCGCGGTCGCTCATCACTCCCTTGGAGGTGGAGATGATGGCCACTCCCAGGCCGCCCAGAACTTTGGGTAGCTGGCGGTTGTTCTTATAGATGCGCAGGCCAGGCTTGCTGACTCGCTGCACGGAGCGAATGGTCGGCTGGCGATGTTTGCCGCGGTACTTCAGCTCGAGCACAAGATGCTTCTGCACCCCATCGCCCTCCTCGGAGATGGCGGCGATAAAACCTTCCTGCTGCAATACGTTGGCGATATTGCGCACCAAGCGGGAAGCGGGGATCTTGGTGGTCTCATGGCGCTTCTCGCTCGCATTGCGAATGCGGGTGAGCATGTCTGAAATCGGGTCGTGATTGGCCATAGGTCTGGTCCGAGGAGGGCTAATTGCTGCGGAATGGCATTCCCATCTCGCGGAGGAGGGCCCTGCCCTCTTCGTCGTTACGGGCGTTGGTCACTATCGTCACGTCCATACCTCGGATCGCATCGATCTTGTCGAATGAGATCTCGGGGAAGATGATCTGCTCGCGGATCCCCAGGGTGTAATTTCCACGGCCGTCAAAGCTCTTGGGGCTGACCCCCCGGAAGTCGCGGATACGCGGTAAAGCGAGGTTGATCAGGCGCTCCAGGAAGGCATACATCCTCTCGCCACGCAGGGTGACCGCAACACCAATGGGCATGCCCTGGCGGATCTTGAAACTCGCGATGGCCTTCTTGGCCCTGGTCACCACCACTTTTTGACCAGTGATGGTGGCTAGTTCGGCGATGGAGGCTTCGAGGGCCTTGGCGTTCTGGGCTGCTTCACCGAGGCCCCGGTTGAGGGTGACTTTCACCACCTTCGGAACTTCGTGAACGTTGGAGAGATTCAGATCCTTGAGGAGTTTGGGCTGAATCGTCTCCCGGTAGCGCTGTTTCAGGGACATGACGGGAGGAGGGATAGGCGCTTCTGGTCGGGGTCAGAAGACTGGGGAGGGGTAAGGGGCAGGGGGTGGGTTCGATCAGAACAGATGGGCAGGGGGTGGGATTAATCCAAGATTTCTCCCGTCTTCTTGAGACGACGCTTTTTGCTGCCGTCTTTTTCGACCACTATCTCAACTCGGCTGGCCACCTTTTTTGTGGTGGAGTAGAGCATGACATTGGAGGCGTGCACAGAGGCTTCCTCGGTGACGATTCGGCCGCTTTCACCTTCCTGGGTGGGTTTGAGGTGACGGGTGCGGAGGTTGACGCCCTGCACCACTACCCTGTTCTGGTAGGGCAAAGTGCGGAGCACTTCTCCGGTTTTGCCTTTTTCCTTACCGGCAATCACCTGAACAGTGTCGCCCTTCTTGAGTCGCATCTTGATGCGCTCGGATGTTTTGGGCTTGGGAGTAGCGGTGGCCATCTCAGATCACCTCAGGAGCAAGGGAGACAATCTTGGTGAAGTTGCGCTCGCGCAATTCGCGGGCCACCGGGCCAAACACCCTAGTGCCCTTTGGGTTGTTATCGGTGCCAAGGATCACTGCGGCATTGTCATCAAACCTGATCGAGTTGCCCGTGTCGCGACGAAGGGTTGCTTTGGTACGAACCACCACGGCTTTCACCACATCAGACTTCTTGACGCCCATGTTGGGCATGGCGTCTTTGACGGCTGCGACGATCACATCTCCCACGTGGGCGTAGCGACGGTTGGTGCCGAGTACCCGAATGCACTGGATGCGTTTGGCGCCGCTGTTATCGGCAACATTTAAATAGGTTTCCTGTTGGATCATTGCTGTGTTCTCCTCACGCCGACGTGCTGTTGGTAAGAACTTCGGCTACGGCCCAGCGCTTGGTGCGACTGAGCGGGCGGGTTTCGGTGATACGAACCCGGTCGCCCACTTTGCAGCTATTCGCTTCATCGTGGGCTTTGTAGCGGGTGGTGCGACTGACCGTCTTTTGATAGATGGGATGGGGGAAGCGGTTTTCAACCGCCACAACCACCGTTTTGTCCATCTTGTCACTGACGACAGTGCCGACCCTTTCCTTGAGTGCCATGGGATCGAGGGGGTATCAGGAGGCTGAATCAGCCTTGGGGGCGGAGCGTTGTTGCTCCTGCTGAACCGTCAGCAGGTGGGCCAGCTTGATGCGGGCTTCCTTGAAACGGTGGGTCTTGTCCAGGCGGCGGGTGGCCTGCTGGAAGCGCAACTCAAACAGTTCGCGCCGGGTGGCGTTTACCTGTTCGTTGATCTGGTCGCCGCTTAGCTTGCGCGTATCGGCGATATCGGGTCTTGCCATGGCTCAGGCCTCCACGGGAATTGAAGTTTCCTGATCAGCCAGGCTCAGGAATTTGGTCTTCACAGGGAGCTTGTACTGCGCAAGGCGCATGGCTTCCTTGGCGATTTCGGGGGTGATTTCGGTGCCGCCCATCTCGAAGAGAATCCTGCCTGGCTTGATGACAGCCACCCAGAATTCCGGGTTGCCCTTGCCGGAACCCATCCGGGTTTCAGCTGCACGCATGGTGACGGGCTTGTCAGGGAAGATTCGGATCCAGATCTTGCCCCCCCGCTTGACGTGGCGGGTCATGGCTCGGCGACTGGCCT
>JAYKGS010000092.1:0-14008 GCA_035284945.1 Synechococcus sp. | reverse complement strand
GCACTACGGCAACGGGATCGACGGGCGCGGTTTGGCCACCGATCCGGAAACAGGCGAAGTGCTCAGCTGCCGTGGCGGCGGCCCACCGCGGCAGCCCTTGGCGGTGTTCCGGGGCCGTACGGCCAAGCAGGTTGGCATTGCCCTCACCGAGGGACCATCCCCCCATCCCCTCAGTTTTCTCGACCATGCCCTCTACCTGGGCAGGGAGTTGCAAAGGGCCCAGGCCTGTCTCGAGCAGGGCCTGGAATACGTGCAGGACTGAGTCGGGCGGATTCAGACCGGTTGGAGCTCCCGGCTGGGTTCGGCAGGGGCCTTGGGGGGATCGGGGGGCAGCACGGCCAGCTGCTCTTCGATTTCCCGCCGCACGATGGCGCGGTATTCGAGGAAGTGCTCGTTGTGGGCCAGGATTGAGATGAAGCCGATCAGGCGCTTGGGGTTTTGGCGATACATGCCGTAGAGGGCTTTCCAGAACCGCACCCGGGTATCGCGCTTGATGCCCTGGCGCCAGAGCACGATGGCCAAAGCCCGCAGGTCGATCCAGCTGGGGGGTTTGGACGGGCGGCTGCCGGGTACGATCAACTCTTTGTATTTTTGGGGTGGGAGCTTGAGGAAGTAGGAGTAAACACGATCAATAAATGCATTGGGTTCGTAGAGCGCCCCAAAGGCATCAACGTACTCATTGGCGATGTCGCGAATCGGCCGAGTTGGTGTGAAATTCAGCAGGTTTGTCTGGTTCACCCCTTTGGCCGAGGCTTTGCCTTCAATCAGGCGACCTTCCCTTTCCAGGCGATGCCAAAGCGCCGTATTCGGCAGAGCTTGCAACATGCCCATCATGGCGTGGGGGATGCCTGTCCGGGTTACGAATTCGACAATTCTTCTCCCGGCACCTTCTTTTTCGCCGTCAAAGCCGATGATGAATCCAGCCATCACCCGCAGGCCATAGGAGGTGATCTTGTTGACCGAATCCTCCAGTGAGCCGCGGGTGTTCTGCAGTTTGCCAGCCGTTTCAAGGCTCGATTCGTCTGGAGTTTCGATGCCGAGGAAGACGCTCTCAAAGCGGCACTCCACCATCATCTGCATCAGGGCATCATCGGCCGCTAGATCAACCGAAGCTTCGGTGGCGAAGCTGAAGGGGAAGCCGTGGTCAATCTGCCACTGCTTTAGCAGGGGTAGCAGTAATTTAACGTTGCGCTTGTTGCCGATGAAGTTGTCGTCTACAAGGAATACAGACCGGCGCCATCCCAGGTCGTAGAGACATTGGAGTTCGGCAACTAATTGATCAGGATTTTTGGTGCGGGGCTTGCGGCCATAGAGCACGATGATGTCGCAAAATTCGCACTGGAATGGGCAGCCCCTGGAGAACTGCACTGACATTTCCGAGTAGGCGCCCAGCTCCAGTAGGTCAAAGCGAGGAATTGGTGTTCCGGTCACATCGGGCTTGACGCCGTCGGAGCTGAAACGGCCGCTGCGTTCACCCCGTTCCAGGGCCTCGATGAACATCGGCAGGGTGATTTCTCCTTCATCGAGGATCTTGAAATCCGCCAGGTCGAGCTCCGGCGCGTCGGGGGTGGAGCTGGCAAAGGGACCGCCCACGGCCACGGGGATGCCCCGCTTCTTGGCTTTAGCGATCTGCACGGCCATGTCGGCCTTCTGCACGATCATTCCTGAAATCACCACCAGCTCTGCCCAGTCCCATTCGGCTTCAGTTACCTCGCGCACGTTGCGATCCACCAACTTCATCTCCCACTGCTGGGGAAGCAGGGCGGCCACAGTCACCACACCCAGGGGCGGCAGCAGGACCTTGCGGTCGATCAGCTCGAGGATTTTTTCGTAGCTCCAGAAGGTTTTCGGGAACTCGGGGTAGACGAAGAGGGTGCGCATGCAGGCAGCGAAGCTGGGGATGTATCTGGGCTGAGCAGGGGCGCTTGGGCTGCGCTGGTACGTTGCGGTCAGGGATGATCGAGCGGAAGCCTAGGCGGTTTGGCGGGAGATCCAGGCCGCTGGCCTCTCTGCTGTAATGGCAGCAGCATTTGTTTGGGAAGCCATGACTGCTGCGATCTACCTGGGTCTGATGGGGGGCGGCATCACCGTGGCGATTGTGGCCTCGATCGTGCTGCGCGGTATCAAGCTGATCTGATCGCCCTGCGGGCATCGCCCACCATCGCCCTGGCCCCCACCACCTCGCCGATCAGGTCGTAGGTGTCGGCTCCGGTGATGCGTACCGTCACCATGGTGCCGGGGGCTGCGCTGAGGCCGCCCACACCCGGCCGCACCCGCACTTCGCCATCCACCTCGGGAGCAAAGCGGGAGCAGCGGCCGACCATCTCGCCCGTGGTTGGGTTTTCCTGTTCGATCAGCACATCCACAATCCGGCCCACCCAGGCGGCGTTACGCGCGGCGGCGATCGGCTGCTGCAGCGCCATCAGGCGGTGCTTGCGCTCCTGGGCCACCTCGGCTGGCACCTGATCCGGGAGCATGGCCGCAGCTGTTCCCTCCTCGGCAGAGAAGGTGAACACCCCCACGTGATCGAAGCGCTGCTGGGCCACAAAATCCAGCAGGTGCTGGAAATGCTCCTCGGTTTCCCCTGGGAAGCCCACAATGAAGGTGGTGCGCAGCACTGCATCGGGCAGTTCCTCGCCGATGCGGTTCCACACCCCTGCGGTCACTTCGGCCTGCCAGGGGCGGTTCATTGCCCGCAGCACCTGGGGGTGGCTGTGCTGCAGCGGCAGATCCAGGTAGGGCAGCACGTTGGGCACTTCGCGGTAGGCCGCCAGCAGCTCGCTCGTCAGACCGGTGGGATAGGCGTAGTGCACCCGGATCCAGGGGATCTCCACCTCCCCCAGGGCCCCCAGCAGCTCGGCCAGCTGGGGTCTGCCGGCCAGATCGAGGCCGTAGTTGGTGCTGATCTGGCTGATCAGCACCAGCTCCTGCACCCCCTGGGCCGCCAGGGCCCGGGCCTCGGCCACGATGCTGGCGATCGGCCTGGAGCGCTGGTTGCCGCGCAGTTGGGGAATGATGCAGAAGGCGCAGCGATAGTCGCACCCCTCCGCCACCTTCAGATAGGCCACCGCCTCGCTGGTGGTGCGGTAGCGGGGCAGGTGCTCATCGGCCACAAAGGTGGGGGTGGTGCTCACCTGGTTCACCCGCTCGCCCGCTTCGACCCGCTCCAGCACGCTGACGATGTGCTGGTAGTCGCCCGTTCCCACGATCGCCCTGGCTTCGGGCAGGCTCTCGAGCAGCTCCTCCTGGAAGTGCTGGGCCAGGCAGCCGGCGATGATCAGCTCCTTGCCCTGTTCCGCCAGCTCCACCAGGGTGCGCACCGACTCCTCGCGCGCTTCCTGTATGAAGCTGCAGGTGTTGACCACCACCACGCTGGCGTCCATTTCATCGGCACTGACGCCGTAGCCCGCTTCGGCCAGCAGGCCGAGCATGTGCTCGGTGTCCACCCGGTTCTTCTCGCAGCCCAGGTGGGCGAAGGCCACGGTTTTTTTGCTCATGGATCCGGTCTTCGCGCCACGGTCATCACCCCCATCACCCTATGGGGGCGCGGGCATCGGCAGGGGGCTGCGAGAATGAACCCATTCCAGCCGATGCCGTGACCTCCAGCCGCCTCAGCCAGCGTCTCAACAGCAATCGGCGACGCAGCGATCCGGCCCGGCGCTGGGCCAGGGTGGCCATGGCGGTGCTGGCCACCATCGGCGCCATAGACACAGGCGCCATCACCCTGAAACGCTGGGGCCTGTTGGGTCCCCTGAGTTGCCCTGGCGGAGCCGAGGGATGCGACAAGGTTCTCAACAGCCCCTGGGGCAGCGTGCTGGGACAGCCCCTTTCCCTGTTTGGTTTTCTTGCCTACGGGTCCGTGCTGACCATGGCTGTTCTGCCGCTGGTGCTGCGGGATGACTCCAGAGCTGCCCTGGCCCAGCGCAGCTGGCGGGGACTGCTCCTGCTCAGCACGGGCATGGCGATCTTCAGCCTGTTGTTGATGGGGCTGATGGTGGTGAAGATCCAGGCCTTCTGCTTCTTCTGCGTGCTCTCGGCCACGCTGAGCCTGGCCCTGTTCGTGCTCGGCCTGGTGGGAGGAGATTGGGAGGACCGCGGCCAGGTCTTCTTCCAGGTGGTGATTGTGGGCCTGCTGGTGGGCCTGCTCGGCATCGGCTGGGCTGCTTCCTTGGATCGACCCGCGGCGGTGCGCAGCACCGGGGTGCCACCGGCGGTCGAGACGGTCAGCAGTGGCGAGGCCATCGCCCTGGCGGAGCACCTCAGCCGGATTGACGCCGTGATGTACACGGCCTACTGGTGCCCCCACTGCCACGAACAGAAGGAGCTGTTCGGCCAGGCCGCCAGCGCCAGGCTCAGGTTGGTCGAGTGCGCCGCCGACGGCCAGAACAGCCAGAAAGCCCTCTGCGACACCAAGAGGATCGAAGGGTTTCCCACCTGGGAGATCAACGGCAAGCTTGATTCCGGTGTGAAGTCCCTGGCCGATCTAGCCAGGCTCTCCGGTTTCAACGGCCCGGTTCCCTGATTTAGAGCACCGCGGCGGTGCTGGGGGGTCGGCCCAGCTGCTGGCACGTGTGCCTCTGCCAGAAGGGCTGGGGGGCAGGGGCATCGGTGCGGTGGTGGCCCCCCCGGCTCTCCCCTCGAAACAGGGCGGCTTCGATCAGCAGCCCCGCCAGCACCTGGCGTTGGTGCAGCTCCTGCAGGCCCTTCAAGGTAGGCACATCCGCCGGATCGATCAGCACCCCCGGGCCGCTCTGCAGTGCTTGGAGCCTGCGCCAGGATGGGCTGGCCCGCAACTCCAGTTGCTGTTGCCGCACCTGCTGGAGGGCCTGAGCCAGGGGCTGGGCACTGCGCTCCACCCCGGCCACCTGCCAGCAGAGGTCCCGCAGGGCTGCTATCCGCCGTGCGACCACTTCCAGGCTGGGCAGGGCCAGCTCGATCGTCTGGGGCGGCCCTTCCCCGTTTAGCTCCTGGGCATCTGGGGGTGGTGGCAGCTGGATCCTGCTCAGCTGGCGGGCAAACACCAGACACTCCATCAGGGAGTTGCTGGCCAGTCGGTTGGCACCGTGAACCCCGGTGCAGGCCACCTCCCCCACGGCATACAGCCCCGGCAGGCTTGTGGCTGCGTCCAGGTTGGTCCACACCCCGCCCATCCAGTAGTGGGCAGCGGGGGCGACGGGAATTGGGGCGCTGGTCGGCTCCAGGCCCAGCTCGCGGCAGCGCCCCAGAATGGTTGGGAAGTGCTGTTCCAGGCGTGCCCCGCCTACGGGCCGCAGGTCCAACCAGAGATGGTCCACCTCCAGGTCTCTCATCCGCCTGGCCAGGGCCCGGCTGACGGCGTCCCTTGGGGCCAGATCCCCCCCGGCCAGGGCGGCCACGGGGCTTGCGCCACTGCTTTCCACCAGCCGGGCCCCTTCGCCGCGGACAGCCTCCGAAATCAGGAAATGGGGAGCCCCAGGCAGCATCAACGCAGTTGGATGGAACTGCACGAATTCCAGATCCCGCAGTAGCGCTCCGGCTTGCCAGGCCATCACCACCCCATCGCCACTGGCAAGACTGGGATTGGTGGTGTGGGCAAACAGGTGGCCGCCGCCGCCGGTGGCGAGCACCACGGCCCTGCTCCTGAGCCAGTGAATCCGGTTCTGCTCAAGCACCTGCAGACCCACGCAGCGGCCGTTTTCCATCCAGAGCTGCAGGGCCACTACCCCCTTGCGCTGCTGGAGCCGGGGCCGGCGCAGCACCTCCCGTTCCAGGGCCTCCACCAGGGCTCCACCGGTCCGGTCCTGGGCATGGAGCACCCGCCGATGGCTGTGGGCTGCCTCCAGAGTGGTGCTCAGGCTGTCGCCCTGCCTATCAAAGGCCATGCCCAGTTGGAGCAGGCGTTCGACGCAGGCCGGGGCCTCGTGAACAAGCTTCTCGACGGCCTCCAGATCGCAGAGCCCTGCCCCAGCTTTGAGGGTGTCGCCCACATGGCTGGCAAAACTGTCGTCCGGCCGGGTCACGGCAGCGATACCACCCTGGGCCCAGCGACTGGCGGAGCGGGGCCTGCTGCTCGGATCGCTGTCCTTGCTGAGCAGCAGCACCCGCAGCTGGCAAGGCAGCTCCAGGCAAGCCATCAGTCCGGCCGCTCCGCTGCCCACCACCACCACATCCCAAAACAACTCAGGCATGGCGGCGGAAGACCTCCGGCAAGGACCGGCACTAAAAAAGCCGCCGGAAGGCCCCGACGGCTTTCAAGCGGTGGTGAGTTTAGGGCTCAGCGGTACTGACCGTCATTGATGCGATCGTCTCCTTCGTTGAGGGCGATCGAGGCTTCAGTGACTGTGAAGTTGTCCTTGTACTTGTTGAAAAGTTCTCTCTGGCGCTCGGTGAGGTCGAGGTTGAGCACGTCGTCAACGCTCTGGTATGGGCCGCCAAGAACGATCTTGCCCGCCAGGGTGGGATACATGCCTGGGTAGTCCTGGAAGCGACGCACGGAACAGTTGTTGAGGTCGACCTTGCCAGCCCGTTCGGCGATTTTGTCGTCAGCCAGGTTGCGCCGCTCGGCGGCATAGGCGGCAGGGGGCATCAGCAGCGTGATCAGGAGGCCAGCCAGCACCACCCCACTCATCAGCCAGGCAACCAGCCGTTTCATCACGACACTCCGTTTAACTACGGGAAGGGAGGCGGCGAGGGCCACCGGAAGCTCAACGTTACAGAGAGGGGTCCTTATCCCTGCCCGTGGGGGCCGAGCCTTTTGCAGTTCTTCAGATCGGATTACCCGACTAGATCAGGCCGGTCAGAGCTGGAGCCACCAGGGCGGCCAGCAGAAACAGGCCATCTACGGCCAGGGTGGTAGCCAGGGCGGCGCCGCTGATCCGGCCGGCTTCCCCCTGGCGCCAAAGCCAGCGGCAGGCCTGGATCAGCATCCCTGCAACCGTCCCAACAATGGCAAGGGCAAAGGGAGAGAGCACCTGCCGGGCAAGGCTTTGCAGCAGCAGGGAAGCTTCCGGAGGACTGGCGCTGAGCACCTGGGGCCAGAATGCCATCACACCGGTGGCCGCCATGGCGGCATCGGTGGCTGCGGTGCCCAGCAGGGAGCCCAGATAGAAACCGCAGGCCAGTTTCCAGCGCCCCTGGAGCCCCGTGAGTGCCAGGGGCAGGGCGAAAGCTTCGATCGGCAGGTGGAAGAGGGGGTGAAGCCGGAACCAGCCCCAGAACAGACACCCGCCCAGCCAGCTGCCACAGAAGCCCACCAGCAGTTCCCCTGCCCGGGCCGCTCCGGGATTGCGGTGGCCGCTGAGCAGCAGGGCCAGGCCCAGGAGGGGAACGGTGAAAAGCGCGGCACTGAAGGGAGCCAGCCTTACCCAGGGAGCCTGAAGAAAAACCGGCAGTGTCACCAGCAGCCCACTCGCCAGGGTGAGGCTCAAGGGGGAGAGGCCGGATCCGCTGGCGGGGGCAGCCTGGAGCCCCAGCCAGCTGGATTTCCGCAGAACCAGGGCGCTGGAGTCGTTTGCTGCTGCGGAGCCCGGGCTGGCTGCAGGCAGAAGCGCGCTGGCGGGGGCGCCGATCACTAAGGGATGTGAAGAAAGATATCCAAACTTAAGGTGCCAGGGGGCTGCTCTGGCCATAGGGTCCCCCCAGCCCTGCCGATTTGTGATGGTTGCCTTTGCCGAAGTGCCGCTGCTGCCAGCCGCAGAGATAGGCCTCTGGCAAGCCTGTTTTCGCGCCCTGGTGCTGGGGGCGGTGCAGGGTCTTACCGAGTTTCTGCCGATCAGCAGTACGGCCCATCTCAAGGTGGTGCCCGTGCTCCTGGGTTGGGGAGATCCGGGCGTGGCGGTGACGGCCGTGATCCAGCTGGGCAGCATCGTGGCGGTGCTCGCCTACTTCCGCTCTGACCTGGCCGCGGTGGCGCATGGAGTCGGTCGGGCCTGCCGCCATGGCCAGTGGAGCGATCCCTCCGCCCGCCTGGGGATTGCCATCGCCCTTGGCACCTTGCCGATTGTGCTGGCTGGCATGGCCCTGAAGCTTTGGCTGCCGGGCTACGACAACTCCCCCCTGAGGAGCATGGGGTCCATTGCCATGGTCTCGATTGGGATGGCCCTGCTGCTTGCCTGGGCCGAGCTGGTGGGCCAGCGCCGGCGGGAACTCGATGACGTGCTGCCCCGTGACGGAATCTGGGTGGGCCTGGCCCAGGCCCTGGCCCTGGTTCCCGGGGTCTCCCGTTCCGGCAGCACCCTCACGGCCGCCCTGTTTGATGGCTGGCAGCGCCCGGCGGCCGCCCGCTTCTCCTTTCTGCTGGGCATCCCGGCCATCACCCTGGCTGGCCTGGTGTCCCTCAAGGAGGCCTTCGCGGCTCCCGCCGGCGGTGGGGGGCTGCCCCTTGTCCTGGGAATCGTTTCAGCTGCCGTGGTGTCCTGGCTGGCGATTGCCTGGCTGCTGCGCTTTCTGCAGCAGAACAGCACCTGGGTGTTCGTGGTTTACCGGCTGCTGTTCGGCATCGGCATCCTGATCTGGCTGGGAGCCAGAGTGGGGTCCTAGTCCAAAGCCTGACCCCGTGTGGAATGAGCCCTCAGCGGGCATCGCCCTTGCAGCTCCGGAGGGTGAAACGCCCAGGCTTCCGGCCGCCGCCGTGGTGGCCACCGTGGAGCCCGGCTCCATTGCCGAGGAGCTCGGCTTCCAGCCCGGCGATCGCCTGCTCAGCATCAATGGCCGGCGCCCCCGCGATCTGATTGATCTGCAGATGCTGGTGGGGGAAGAGGAACTCATCCTGGAGGTCGAGGATCCCGACGGCACCCTGCACCGGGTGGAGTTGGAGAAGGACCTCGATGAGGGGCTGGGCCTGGGATTCACCGAGGCTCTCTTCGATGGTCTCAAGCAGTGCAATAACCACTGTCCTTTCTGCTTCATCGACCAGCAGCCGCCCGGGCGACGCAGCAGCCTGTATCTCAAGGATGATGACTATCGCCTGAGCTTTCTCTACGGCTCCTACCTGACCCTCACCAATCTCAGCGCTGCCGACTGGCAGCGGATCGAGGAGCAACGGCTCTCCCCCCTTTTTGTCTCGGTCCACGCCACCGACCCCGAGCTGCGCAGCCGTTTGCTGGTGAATCCGCGGGCAGGCCAACTGCTGGACCAGCTGGCCTGGTTTGACCAGCGGGATCTCCAGATCCACGCCCAGGTGGTGGTGTGCCCTGGTCTCAATGACGGCCAGGCCCTGGAGACCACCCTGGCCGATCTGGCGGCCTTTGCCGGCGGTGAATGGCCGGCGGTGCTCTCGGCAGCGGTGGTGCCGGTGGGCCTCACCCGCTTCCGCCCCGCTGGGGATGCCCTGGTGCCCGTGGATCGCCAGTCAGCCCTCCAGGTGATTGGCCTGGTGGAATCGCTGCAGCAGCAGTTCCAGCAACGCCTGGGCAGCCGTTTCGCCTGGCTCTCCGACGAGTGGTACCTGATGGCTGGGCTGCCCTTGCCTCCCCGCAGGGATTATGAGGATCTGCCCCAGCAGGAGAATGGCGTCGGCAGCATCCGCGCCTTTCTCGAAGCCCTGGACCAGGCCACCGGCAATCTGCCCCGGGCCCTGGCCAGGCCCCGTCGCTTCAGCTGGGTGGTGGGCCGGTTGGTGGCCGAGGCGCTGGAGCCCGTGGTGACACGGCTCAACGGGGTGGCTGGGCTGGAGCTGATTCTGCACGGCTTGCCGAGCCCCTACTGGGGGCAGGATCAGGTGGTCACCGGTCTGCTGACGGGCTCGGATCTGCTGGGCGGCCTGGCCGCATGCGACCTGGGCGATGCCCTCCTGCTGCCGGCTGTGATGTTGCGCCAGGGGGAGCCGGTATTTCTCGACGACCTCCCCCTGGCCGAGCTCCAGCGCCAGCTGCCCGTGCCGGTGGTTTTGCTGCGGGGTGCGGAAGACCTGGTGGCCGCTTGCCTGGGCGAAGCACTTCAATCTTCTTAGGATCGGGATGTAACTGGAACCTCTGGTGTGCCCAAGCCCATATCGCGACTAGGCCTCCTGGCTCTTCTGGGGGCTTCGATGATGCTGAATGGGGCCCGGGCCCAGGAGAGCCCCGCAGGTGCTGCCCTGCCCCTGGCACCAGACACCGTGGGCGCCGATCCCAACAAGAAACTGCGCGGCTATCGCCCCCGGGTCAATCCCGCCCTGGTGCCCCCGGCCGCCACCGAGCTTGCTCCCGGCCTGGGAAATCTGAAGGCCCCGGCCTCTCTGGCCCTGCCCGTCAAGCCCGCCCAGGTGGTGATCCAGCAACTGCGGCCCCTGGGCCTGCAGGAGGTGGAAAACCTGGCTGAAGTCAACAATCCCAACCTCAAGGCGATCGCCAGCCAGGTGGATCAGGCCCAGAGCAATCTGAGGGCCCAGATTGCCCTCTGGTATCCCAACCTCAATCTGGAGGCGAGCTCCCTGCCCACCTTCACCACGGGTATAGCCCGTTCCACCCGGGCGGATGGCTCCACCACCACTTCCGATACGGACCGCTGGGCTTTTGGTGCAACCCTGACGGCCCAGTGGGCCCTGATCAACCCCCAGCGCACCCCCACCATTGCCGCCGCCCGCGATCAATTTGAGAAGGCCAAATTCCAATACGTGATCGCCCTGCGGGATCTGCGTCTCCAGGCTGCCTCGACCTACTTCGATCTGCAGCAGGCCGATGACCAGGTGCGGATCGGCCAGGAATCGGTGCGGGCTTCGATCGTCAGCCTGCGGGATGTCAAGGCCCGCTTCCAGGCAGGGGTTGCGACCAAGCTGGATGTGCTTGAAGCCGAAACCCAGCTTGCTCGCGACCAACAGTTGTTGACCAATGCGCTGGCAGCCCAGGCGATAGCCCGCCGCAGCCTGGCGGCCCTGATCGATTTGCCCCAGAACATCACCCCTACGGCCAAGGATCCGTCGCGGGTGGTCGGCGTCTGGCAGCCATCCCTGCAGGAGAGCGTCGTGGCGGCCTACGCCTTCCGCGAGGAGCTGGATCAGGCCCTGCTCGACATCTCGATTGCCAACAGCCAGGCCAATGCGGCCCTGGGTGCTGTGCAGCCCTTCCTGAACATCTTTGCCGCTTTCACCGGCAATGTTTTTCAAGGGAATGAATCGGTGATCGTGGCCCAGCCGGGAAGCAGTGGCACCAACTACGACACGGCCATTGGCCTCAATCTGAGTTGGAAACTCTTTGATGGCGGAGCTGCCGCGGCCCAGTCCCGCCAGAACAAACAGCTGGCTCAGGAAAACACGTTCCGCTTTGCCCAGCGGCGCGATGGCATCCGTCTGGAAGTGGAGCAGAGCTTCTATGAGCTGGAGAAAAACAACCGCAACATCGTCACCACTTCCCAGGAAGTGATTTCGGCCAGGGAGGCGTTACGCCTGGCCCGGTTGCGTTACCAGGCCGGTGTCACCATCCAGAGGGAGGTGGTCGACAACCAGCGAGATCTCACCCAGGCTGAAGTCCGATACTCAGCCGCGATCACGGACTACAACAAGCGTCTTGCGGAGTTGCGCCGCCGCACGGGCCTTGATCAGGTGGCCCCCTGCACTCCTGTTGCGCTGCCGGCGGTGAAGCCCGCTGGAGTTTCAGCCGTACCTGTGGAGCCAGCCCCCCTGGTTCCCGCCTGCCAGGCCGCTGCCAAGGGAGTCCTGTGAACCTGTGAGCCGAGCCCTTGCCGTCGAGCCCACCCCCCTCGGCCTGGTCAGCACCCTGCGGCTGGGGCTTTTTCAGGGTTGCCTTGGTTGCCTGGCGGTAATTTTCGCCGGCCTGCTGAATCGGGTGATGCTCAGTGAGTTGAACTTTCCCGGTCTGCTTGTAGGTGGGGCCCTGGCATTTGAGCAGTTCGTGGCTCCATCGAGGGTGCTGTTTGGCCAGATCTCCGACGCCCACCCCTGGGCCGGCCGTCACCGCACTCCCTACATCTGGCTGGGTACGGCCCTGTTCTGCGGCCTGGCGGTGCTGTCCATTCCCCTGATTTTTCATCTGGGCAGGCTGCTGCGGGCCGGTTCCCAGCCTGAGCTCGCCATGGCAATTGCTGGGCTGTGCGGTCTGTTTGCCCTCTATGGACTGGCGATTTCCCTGGCCAGCACCCCCTATCTCGCCTTGGTGATTGATCGCACCAGCGAAGCCGAGCGCCCCCGGGCGGTGGGCTTGATCTGGTGCATGCTCACGGTGGGGATCGTGATCGGGGCCATCTCGATCAACCTCAGCCTGCGCGGGCTCGATGGTGTCACCGATCCGGTCCAGCTGGAGCCAGTCCTGCTTGCCTTCATGGTGCGGGTGGCTCTGCTGGTGCTTGCCCTCACGGTGGTGGCCACCGTGGGGTTCGAGCCTGGTGCCCAGCGGCCACACCCCCGATCGGCCGGGCCAGGGCGGGAAGATTCCCTCACCCTTGCCCAGGCCTGGAGCCTGATCACCTCAAGCCGCCAGGTGCTGGTGTTTTTCGGATTTCTGGTGCTTTTCACCCTGGCCCTTTTTCTGCAGGATCCGATCCTTGAGAGCTACGGGGCCGACGTTTTTGGCATGCCGATTGCGGCAACCGCCTCCCTGAATGCGGTCTGGGGCATGGGCACCTTGGCAGGCCTCCTGCTGGCCGGCCTGTGGATCGTACCCAGGCTGGGCAAGTTGGCCACGGCCCGCCTGGGTTGCCAGCTGATTCTGACCAGTCTCCTGCTGCTTGCCCTGGCTGGCCTGCTGGCCAAGGTGCCCGTTCTCCAGGTGGTGATGCTGCTCTTCGGTCTGGCCGCTGGCATCGGCACCAACAGTGCCCTGGTGTTGATGCTCGATCTCACCCTGCCGGAAGCGGCAGGAACTTTTGTGGGTGTGTGGGGACTCGCCCAGGCCCTCTCCCGGGCCATGGGAAAGGTTTTGGGAGGGGGTCTGTTTGATCTGGCCCGGCTGTTGCGGTCAGCATTGCATCTGCAGGAGTCGACCTATTTCCCCTATGCCCTGGTGTTCAGCTTCGAGGCGCTTGTGGCGCTGGCGGCCCTCGAGCTGCTGGGCCGCGTCAACCTGCGCCAGTTCAGGGAAGATACCGGTAGGAGCCTGAACAAGGTGCTTGCCCTGGAGCTCGGATGAACAACGCCCAGCCAGTCCTTTACCAACCAGTGTTGCTGCCCGAACTGGCAGAGCTGATTGATAGGGTGGCGGACCGGCAACGGGCAGATTTTGGCCATGTTGGCTCCGATCTAAAAGCGGATGGCAGCCTGATCACCGCCTGTGATCGCTGGAGTGACAGCACCTTGGTGGAGGGCCTGGCCGGGTTGTTCCCAGGCGAGGGAGTGCTCAGCGAAGAGGGGGCCAAAATCGTGCCCCGCTCCCAGGCCTACTGGGTGGTGGATCCCCTGGATGGCACTACCAATTTTGCGGCTGGAATCCCCTACTGGGCCATATCGCTGGCGCGCTTTGAAGCAGGTGTGCCGGTGCTGGCGGTGCTGGATGTGCCGCCCCTGCGGCAACGCATTGTGGCGATCCGCGGCCAGGGGGCCTGGCGTAATGGGCGCCCCCTCACTCCTCCCTCCCATCATCCGATCCAGTCGGCCGAGTGCGCCTCCCTCTGCAGTCGCTCGATCGGGGTGCTGCAGAAACTTCCCAACCGGAGGTTCCCAGGCAAAATCCGCCTGCTGGGGGTTGCCAGCCTCAATCTGGTGAGCGTGGCCATGGGTCAGACGGTCTCAGCCCTGGAGGCCACCCCCAAGATCTGGGATCTGGCGGCAGCCTGGCTGGTGCTCAGCGAGCTCGAGTGCCCGATTCGCTGGCTCGGGCGGTCCCCCCAGGCCATCGCCGCCGGCGCAGACCTCTCGGCCGCCGACTTCCCTGTGCTGGCGGCGGATCGGCCGGAAACTCTGAGCCGCTTCATGCCTTGGGCTGAGGCCCTAAACAGCTGATAGGTGCCCACACGCCGTCGCAGGTGCTAGGGTTATGGACTGCGCGTGGGGGAGAGAATCTCCAGCGTGCAGACCTGGAGCAAAGGGAAGCGCAAGCAGCCGATGTTGTAGGTTTTCTGAGCTGTCGAGAGGCAGCGTTCCGCCGAGAGCTTCCCGTAA
>JAYKGS010000091.1:0-3456 GCA_035284945.1 Synechococcus sp. | reverse complement strand
GCAGGCCGGCATCGGAGAAGGTTTGGATCGACAACGGCACGGTGTTGAACCCCGCCGTGCGGGCGGTGATCGACTGGAACAGGGTCACCTGGATCCGCTGCCACCACTGGAGGTTCTCCATCACGCCTCCGGTGGCGAAGTGCTCCGTGACCAGCAGCCCCAGGGCCCCGAAGCCGATCAGCAGCACGGTGCTGCGCAGCACCAGCCGGGTGTGCAGGCTGAGGCGGCGCAGCTGTTGCAGCCGGGCGCGGTTGCTCCACAGGTCGTTGATCACCCGCCAGCCGATGCCCCCCACCACGATCATCGAGGCGATCACCCCATTCACCACCGGGTTATCGCGGTAGCGGATCAGGTTGTCGCTCCAGAGCCCGAAGCCGGCGTTGTTGTAGGCGCTGATGCAGTGAAACAGGGAGGCCCAGAGGCGCTCGAGCGGATTGCCGATGTCGGTGAAACCGAAGGCGTAGAGCACCACGGTGCCGAGCCCCATCACGCAGAAGCCCGTGATCAGGATGCTGTTGAAGGTGGGTCCGATGCCGCCCACGCCGAATTCATCGAGGGCGCGGCCCCTGTCCAGCCGTTGCCGCAGGCCGGAGCGGCCCTGCACAAAGCCCTGCAGGAAGGTGGTGATCGCCATTAGCCCCAGGCCGCCAGTGATGATCAGGGCAGCCAGGGTCACCTGGCCAAAGGCGGTGAGGTCGCGGCTCACGTCGATGATCGACAGGCCCGTCACCGTGATGGCCGACGTCACGGTGAACAGGGCCTGCCAGAGCCCCACTTCATCGCTCGAGCAGAGCGGGCTGGCGAGCACCCCGGTGCCGATCACGATCACCAGGCCACCGGTGACGACCGTGAACTGGGGGACGGTGAGTTGCTGGCGCCAGCGCTGGAGGTTGTCCCAGGGGGAGAGGGCCTGCTGGGGGGGCACTGGGCCACTCGGGATGGCAGCCTTTTCTGGAGCGGGAAGCCGCATGGAATTACCTTGCCACCAGTAGCCTAATCAATGCTTTAAGCGGCAATTTTTCCCACTGAGTATCTTTCGCAGAAGCGCAAAAGCCTTCGCAGAAGCGCAAAAGGTTGACCAGCCAAGCCAGACCATTTCAAGTTTGGCTGCCGATCAACCCCCGGCTTGGAGATGGTCAACGAAACGAGTGGAGATTCGCCGGATTGAGGCATTGGCTCGCCGCTCCAGGCCCCGCGCCGTATCCCGGGTGATACCCATCTGCCTGGCCGTGGCGCTGAGGCTCATCGGTTCCCCCGCTGAGATGCCGTAACGCAGGCGCAGCAACTCTGCCTCCTGCTCGGGCAATTCATCCAGGAGGAGTTGCATTTCCTCCTGTAAAAGTGAGGCATCCAGTTTCTCCTGGGGCCTGCTGGCCTCGCATGCCAGGTTGTCAAGCAGGTTGGGCTTGGGGCCCTGGTCGGCCCACTGCCCATCGAGGCTCAGGGGCTCCTGGGCCCGGAAGAGCACTTCGCGGATGTCGAGGGGATTGAACCCGCTGGCGCTCGCCAACTCCTCGAGGTTTGGGTCCCTGCCGAGCTGTTGGCCCAGGGATTGCTGAATCTGGCGCAGACGACGCAGCTGATCCACCATCGTTGAGGGCAGGCGGATGGTGCGACCTTTGGCCGCCAGGGCACTGCCGATGCCGTCCCGGATCCACCAGCTGGCGTAGGTGGAAAACCGGTAGCCGCGGCTGGGATCAAACCGCTCCACCGCCCTGATCAGGCCAATGGTGCCTTCCTGAATAAGGTCCTCCAGCTCTGATGGGGTGTGCCGGTAACGGCGAGCCAGGCTCGCCACCAGGCGGATGTTGGCCAGCACCATGCGACTGCGGGCCTGCTTGGCAAGCCTCAGGCAGCTCTGCAGCTGGGAAATTTCCATTCCAGTTGCCCCCGCCCAGGCTTCCAGGCTTGGGGCAGTGCCGCCGGCCCTCAATTTCATCTCCTGGGCCACATCGGTGGCCCGGCAACCGGCCTGAACCTGGCGAGCCAGGCTGATCTCCTCTTCGGCACTCAGCAGCGGGATGCGGCCGATTTCGCCCATGTAATGGCTAAGTGCGTCGCAGCTGCCCTTGGGGCGCTTCTGTGGCGCAGGCATCGGAGTGACGTCGGTTATTAGGCTGGCAAACGGTAGTGGTTGTTCTTAGGGGGTGTGTGTTCCATGGGCCGCCTATCAACCAGAATGTGCAATCCCTATGATCAGGCGAGCTGATGGGTGAGAATTATCGGGCCTTGATTGGTGGTTATTCGACGAGGTTATTCGCCGAATTTTAATCAAGAGAAAACCGATAATTCATGCTCAAGATAGTTAGCACCGGTTGGGTATGGCCCTGGTTTTCCCAGGTGCTTAGTGTTTCCCCCTGTTGCGCCTTTGCCGGCGCAGACCCAACCGGATTTGGCGGCCCCTATGGTTTGGCCTGCAAAACCGAAAATTCCCTTGGAGTTTCGACTCCTGTTCGGAGTCCCAGCTCCTGCCGTTTCCCTTGCTCGGTTGAGACCATGACCGTGTTTCTGCTCCAGGGGGCCTGGCTGATTCCGGTGTATCCGCTGCTGGCGGCAGTGGCCTCTCTGGCCTGGTCGCCCGGGTTGATCTCCCGCACCGGCCCGCGGCCCTGCGGCTACCTGAACCTGTTGATGGTGGCTGTGGCCTTCGGCCACAGCCTGGTGGCCCTGACGGCTCTGCACACCAATGCCCGCGCCGGCGCCGAGGCCCTCTACAGGCCGATCAGCTTCGGCTGGACCTGGCTCAACTCCGGTGGCCTGCGCATCGGCTTCGACGGCCTTGTCACCGAACCGGCCCTGATCGCCATGGCGGTGATCACCGGGCTGCACCTGCTGGTGCAGATCTATGCGATCGGCTATCTGGAGATGGACTGGGGCTGGCCCCGCTTCTTCGGCTCCCTCAGCTTTTTTGAGGCGGGACTCTGCGCCCTGGTGCTCACCGATTCGGTGTTCTTCAGCTACGTGATCCTGGAGCTGCTCACCCTGGGCACCTACCTGATCGTGGGCACCTGGTACAACCAGCCGCTGGTGGTGAAGGGGGCCCGCGATGCCTTTCTCACCAAGCGCATTGGCGACCTGATCCTGCTGGCCGGGGTGATCGCCCTGCTGCCGATGACCGGCACCTGGAATTTCCATGGCCTGCAGGGTTGGGCCGCCGACCTCACCAACAACGGAACCCCGTTGCCACCGGGCTTCCAGCTGATCCTGCTGGCCCTGATCGCCGGGCCGATGGGCAAGTGCGCCCAGATCCCCCTGCACCTCTGGCTCGATGAGGCGATGGAGAGCCCCCTGCCCTCCACCGTGCTGCGCAATTCCGTGGTGGTGGTGGGTGGCGCCTGGGTGCTGCTGCGGTTGGAGCCCCTGCTGGAGCTCAGTCCCTTCGTGCAGGCGGTGTTGGTGGTGGTGGGTGGCTCCACCGCCGTGGTGGCATCCCTGATCGCCCTGGCCCAGGTGGAT
>JAYKGS010000090.1:0-5389 GCA_035284945.1 Synechococcus sp. | reverse complement strand
GCTTTCGCTGGCAGGAGAGAGCAGGCGAAGCGCAGCTACGCAGTGCCCTGCTGCGTTTCGCCCCAGGGGAGGTTCAAGCCAGCAGTTGGTTGGATAAGCACCGCCTGGTGCCCCTGGGCGAATGGGTTCCCCTCTCTGGGATATGGCGCTGGAGCGGGCTCTCCGCTGTGGGGGGCCTCCAGCCCGGAGCTGCATCGCGGCTGCTGCCCAGGCCGGCGGGTCCTATCGCAGCTGCCATCTGCTATGAGCTCTCCGATGGCGTTGCCCTGGCGACGGCAGTGCGCAATGGGGGCGGCTGGCTGCTGGCCAGTGCCAATCTGGACCCCTACCCAGCGATGCTTCAGCAGCAGTTCCGAGCCCTGGCCCAGTTGCGGGCGATTGAAACGGGGCGCTGGCTGGTCAGTGCGGCCAATACGGGGCCGAGCCTGCTGATCAACGCCCGCGGCAAGGTGATTGACGCCCTGCCAGCCGGCCAGGCCGCCAGCGGCGTGTTCGAGCTGCCGCGCCTGCGCTCACTCACCCCCTACGACCGGTGGGGGGAGGTGCCCCTTTGGCTGGCCCTGGTGGTGGGGGCAGTTTTGCGCTGGCGGAGGTGACCCAGCGGCCGCCGATGGCGTAACCCAGCGCCACCAGCCCCAGCCCGCCGCAGAGGCTGGCCAAGAGCACCAGCCCAGCTGCTTGGACCTGGCCGGCCCGCAGCACCAGGGCCAACTGCAGCATCCAGGAGGAGAAGGTGGTGAGGGATCCGCAAAAGCCGATGGCGGCCCACAGGATCAGTCGTTTGCGACGGCTTGCCTGGGCAAGCACCACACCGATCAGGAGGCTGCCCACCATGTTCGCGACGAAGTCGGCCGCCACGAGCCCCTGCAGACGCCCTACCTCAGCTGTGCCAATTCCCTCAAGCTGCCAACGCAGCAGGGCGCCGGGTATGGCTCCGGCAGCGACCAGAGCGAGATCGTGCAGGTCGCCGCGCACGCTCCGCGCTGGGGTGCCACCGGTGCCATTCATGTCCCCTCTCCCAGGGAGAGGCCCAGCAGCATCGCCAACAGGCCCCCGGCCACCGATCCGCTGGCCAGTACGGCGGCCTGGCGCCAGGTGCGGGCGAGCAAGGCAGTGAGCAGTTCGGCGCTGAAGGTGGAGAAGGTGCTGAAGCTGCCGAGAAATCCGGTGCCCAACAGCAGCAGCAACCGGCGTGATCCCTCGCCGCAGCTCTGCTCCAGGCCCACTATCAGGCCCAGGGCAAAACAGGCGATGACATTGACCCCGAACGTGGCCCAGTGTCGTTTGGGCAACACGGGCTCGAGATGATTCACCAACCGAAAGCGCAACCAGGCCCCGGGAACGGCCCCGATTGCCACCAACAGGGCCTCTCCCCCTGGGGTTACTCCGGCCATGCACTTGCAGCGATGCTTGGCAAGTCTCGGTCTCAAGGATCGCCCTGGCAGGGCGAGGGGTCCTGGCGACGGAACAGGCCATCGAGATAGTGGCGGGCGACGACCCGATCGGGGCAGCCGTGTTGGAACAGGAAGCCTGCCAGGGCTGCCTGCATCAGTCGGTATTGGTCCCACTGGGGGTGGATCCGAACGAACTCACGCATGGCGTCGTAAAGATCCTCGGGAAACTGGTTCTCGACGGAAACGGAGCTGGGTGCGTGGTCTGGGATCGGAAGCATGGAGCCATTGACTGGAGCACCATCACCCCACGGCACCGCCAGATCCGTCAAAGGTCGCCCCGGGGGATGGGTCTGGTAAGACCCGCAGGCTTCCCAACCTGTTCCTGGGCTTTTCGGGAGATGGCTGGGAGCCGGATGGCCCCGCCGTGTAGAAGTCAAGGGGACGGGCTATTTCCCCAGCGGCCCCTGGGCGGTCCTGCAACTGCGGTAGATCTCCAGCTTCAGGCCTGGGGAAAAGCCCGGGGGAGTCTGGGGAAGGGGGGCTCCATGTGGGGAAAAGCCCATTGCTCAGCAGTGGTGATCAATCCCAGGGCAGCTGCCGGCAGAGGCTTATGGACAGCCGACCTGCTGCTGCTTCAAAATCTGTTACAGTTCCTTCAAGTTTCGTAACCAACGAACCACCATGACTGAATCCACCCCCCGCTTCGGTTTTGTCGCCTTCGCTGAAACCTGGAATGGTCGTCTGGCCATGCTCGGTTTCGTGATCGGCCTCGGCACGGAGCTTCTCACCGGCCAGGGAATCCTCGGCCAACTGGGTCTGGGCTGAAATTCTCCAGATCCCACCTCCATTGAGGCCTCTTTGAGCCCCTGCGGTCCTGCCGTGGGGGCATTGTTTTGTTCAGGCCTTTGTGGCCACCAAGGCGAAGAATGGGTCGCCCTTGCCACCTATCCATCCCAGGGCGCCGCTCTGGCGGGTTTCCTCCGCGATCACCAGGGGTCTGGGCCAGCCCTGGCTCACCAGAACGCGCTCGACATAGGCCAGGTGATCCCTGTCGCCGCCTTCGCTCCAGATGCGGGGGCCTTCTGAAAGAACATCCTGTTGCTGAATGCCACGATCAGCTCCCCGTGGGTACGCAATACCCGCAGCAGATCGGCGGCTACGGCTTCTGGGTATTGGAGATATTGCCAGCCAGCCACCACCAGTGCCGCATCCACGCTGCCATCCGGCAGGGGAAGCCTCTGGTCGATGTTGAGGTTTTGCAGCCAGTATCGATCGAGCCTGGGGTTGGCCGCCAGCTCCTGGGCATTGAGCCCATGGCCGATCACCTGCTCATAGCTGACATCCTCCGGCAGGTGGCTGACCCAGCTGCTCATCAGGTCGAGCACCACTGCACAGGCCGGAATGCGCTGGCGGTAGAGCAGGGTCAGCCGTTGGCGGAAGCCGGCGTCAAGGTGGTGAACGAAGCGGGGTTCCGCATAGAAGAGGGTGTCGTCAGAGCGGTCGAGCTTGTCGCGCTCGGCCTCGCTCAGTACGGGCACGGGGGCAGGAGCGGGCGGAGCCATGGGGCTGGTGGGCTGGTGGGCTGGTGGCAGGCGGGTTATCCAGCTGATCGCCGGGGGGCTAGAGTCTGCAAAATTCCTTAACAATTGGGATCAAAGCGCATGTTCACGCTCGAAAAAGCCACCCAGATCTTTCCAGAGACTCTTTCGGCTGACGTGGTGCCGGCGATCACCGCCCGCTTCCGGCTGCTCAATGCGGAAGACCAGCTGGCCCTGATCTGGTATGCCTACCTCGAGATGGGAAACACCATCACGGTGGCTGCCCCGGGTGCGGCCCGCATGCAATTTGCCGAGCCGGTGCTCAACCAGATCAAGGCGATGGCTTTCAGCGAGCAGAGTCAGGTGATGTGTGATCTGGCAAACCGCACCGACACCGCCATCGGCCGCACCTACTCCTGCTGGTCGGTCAATATCAAGCTGGGTTTCTGGTACCAGCTGGGCGAGTGGATGGCTGCCGGGCTGGTGGCGCCGATCCCCGAGGGCTACCAGCTGTCTGCCAACGCTTCGGCCGTGCTCAGTTCGGTCAAGGCTGTGGATCAGGGCCAGCAGATCACCCTGCTGCGCAACTTTGTTGTGGACATGGGCTATGACCCTGCCAAGGGAGAAGGCCAGCGGGTGATGGAGCCCGTCGCGGCCCCCACCCCCCAGGAACAGCGCCGCAAGGTGTTCATCGAAGGGGTGATCAACCCTACGGTGATCAGCTACATGGAGCTGCTCAACGCCAACGACTTCGACAACCTGATCGAGCTGTTCCTGGCCGACGGCGCCCTGCAGCCGCCCTTCCAGAAGCCGATCGTCGGCCGCGACGCGGTCCTTCGCTTCTTCCGGGAGGACTGCCAGAACCTCAACCTGCTGCCGGAGCGGGGCTTCGCCGAGCCCACTGAGGGCAACTTCACCCAGATCAAGGTGACGGGCAAGGTTCAGACTCCCTGGTTCGGCGCCGGCATCGGCATGAATGTGGCCTGGCGTTTTCTGCTCAATCCAGACGGCAAGATCTACTTCGTGGCCATCGACCTACTGGCATCTCCTGCCGAGCTGCTCAAGTTCGGCCGTTGATCAAGACCAGCAGCACCGGGCTTCTGCTCTCAGCTGGCATGATGCTCTGCTGGTTGGTCTGCCTGGTCGGCCTGATCAGCCTCGATCTGGGCCAGCTCTCCTGGCTGGCCCTGGCAGCTGCCCTGGTGGTCCGTACGGTGCTCCAAACCGGACTGTTCATTGTTGGTCACGACTCCATGCACGGGGTGCTGCTGCCTGGGCGGCCCCGCTGGAATGATCGGATCGGTGCCCTGGCGTTGGCCTGTTACGCGGCCCTGCCCTATGAAGCCTGTCGTCGGAATCACCGGAGCCATCATCAGACACCGGCCAGCGCGGGCGATCCCGATTTCCACGCGGATCCCACCGCGGGGGTGTGGAGCTGGTACGGCCGCTTCATGGCTGGCTATCTCACCCCCCTTCAGATGACGCGTCTGCTCGCCGGCTGGTTACTGCTGGGCCTGCTCGCCTCAGCTATAAGGCCCACAGGCTGGATCAATGTGCTGCTGTTCTGCCCATTGCCCCTGCTGCTCAGTTCGCTGCAGCTTTTCATGGTTGGAACGTACCTGCCCCATCGCGGCCAGCGGATGCCATCGGGCCGTTCCAGCCCAGACAGCCTGAACCTCCCCTGCTGGCTTTCCCTGCTGGCCTGTTTTCACTTCGGCTATCACCGTGAGCACCATGAAAGACCAGATCTCGCCTGGTTTGAACTGCCGGCTGAGCATCGCCGCAGGCCCCGGAGCTGGCAGCAAGACCTCGCGGCAGCATGACGATCCGTGTAGCGTCCCCCCATTCAGGGCTTGAACCTATGATGGAAACAATGCTTGAGGGGTGGACTGCTTCTGAGCAATCCATTGCCAGAGAAGCGTTTGATCGGGCCTATGGTCGCGCTGTGGAACAGTTAGTCGTAAGTGTGAGGCAGAAATCAGAACTCCTCAGCTCAGCCGAAACCGTATGGCAGTTGCACGACTACCTCAGCATCGAGCGACACACAATTGAAGGACGGTTTGATTTCCGCCTCGAGGGGATCCTTTTCATCTTTGCCAGCCTGGTCAAGGATCACCTGTTGCAGATAGAAGAGCTGGCGGGGCTGGATGCCGAAAAGCTCGCCAAGATCGAGGCGATGTCACGCTTTTAGCCGCTCACGGGGGTTTGGCATTGGCACTGGGGCTGGATTCTGGAATGCAGGTACGAGGCTGTTGATCCCCAGCAGTAGAAATGAGAGCGCGCCAACCAGGGCCAGCAGCCTCAACCCCCAGGGGCGCCCGGGGTCTACGGGCCAGTCATCGGGATTCTCCATAGCGATCCGATCAGGACATTGACAATGGGCCATGGCTGGCTTTTGGAGCTCTGCAAGAAACCTGAGCAACGAAAAGACCCCCTGCAGCGCAAGAGGTCTGACGG
>JAYKGS010000089.1:0-9514 GCA_035284945.1 Synechococcus sp. | reverse complement strand
CCACCATCCGCTCCTTGGCGCGGCGGCCGGCCTGCAGACGCTTCTTGAGCAGGGGGGCGCTCAGACCGGCGGCCTGGGCCAGCTCGGCCTGGCTGGGCTTGGCTCCCAGACGGCCTTCAAGCTCCAGCTCCAGCTCCTCAAGGGCCACCAGCTCCTGCACCTGGCGGCCAAGGGTGATCTCCTGCTCATGGCTGAGCAGCGGCACGCGGCCGATGTCACGCAGGTAGCTGCGCACCAGGTCGCCATCGGCCTGGGGCATGGACCGGGGAGTTTTATCCGCAGGAGCACTGCCATCGGGAGCAGAGGGAGGGGCGGCGCTAGCGACGACCACGGCGACACGTCTTGTAGATGTGTAAAGCCTAACCTAACGAAGTGTGAACGTCTCTCACAAATCCCGGGACGGGCCGCAAACCAGCCTGGCGAGCGAGCTGGCGTTCAGCCGGGAGACGCCAGCCGCAGCAGCAGCCGGGAGGCCAGCTGCAGGTAGATGAACACCCCGACCACATCCGTGATGGTGGCGATGAAAGGGGCCGACATCAGGGCGGGATCCAGGCCGAGGCGGTTGAACAACAGGGGCAGGGCGGCTCCGGCGGTGGCGGCCAGGGTGGTGATCGCCACCAGGCTGAGGCCCGCCGCCATGGCCACACCCCAGCTGCCGGCCACATAGGCGGCCCAGGGCACCACCACCAACACCATCAACAGGCCCAGCAGCGCCCCGGCCACCGTTTCACGCCAGATGGCCCTCCAGGCCCCCATCGCCTGGAGCCGCTGGGTGCTCAGGCCGCGGATCACCACGGTGGAGCTCTGGGCACCGACGTTTCCACCGGTGCCGATCAACAGGGGTATGAAGGCCGCCAGCACCACCACCTGTTTGAGCACCAACTCCTGGGAGGCGATCACGGCCGAGGTGCCGCTGTTGGCGACCAGCAGCACCAGCAACCACACCACCCGGCGGCGGGCCACGGTGAAGAGGTTGCTCTGGAAGTAGTCGTCCTCATCGCCGGCCTGCACGGCGCCGGCGGCGTAGAGGTCCCGGGTGGCCTCCTGCTCGATCACGTCGATCACGTCATCGACGGTGACGATCCCCACCAGCCGCTGCTCCCGATCCACCACCGGCACGGCCAGGAAGTCGTAGCGCTGGATGGCGCGGGCCACCTCCTCCTGGTTGGTGTCGGTGTCCACGCTCACCACCTCGCGGGTCATCACATCGCCGATGCGGGCCTCCGGATCGGCCGTCACCAGATCCCGCAGCGACAGGATGCCGGTGAGGTGGCGGGAGGCGTCGGTGACGTAGAGGCTGTAGATGGTTTCGGTGTCGCGGGCGCGGCGACGCACGATCGCCAGGGCCTGGGCGGCGCTGTGAAATTCTTTGAGATCGACGAATTCGGTGGTCATCAGCCGACCCGCCGTCTCGGCCTCGTAGCCCAGCAACTGGGCGGTGACCCGCCGCTCCGCCGGGCTCAGCTCGGCCAGCAGACGTCTCACCACCTTGGCCGGCAGCTCGTCAAAGAGCCGCACCCGGTCATCGGGGGACATCTCCTCCACCAGCTCCAGCACCTCGCCGGAGCGGAGCCGCTCCAGCAGGGTCTGCTGCACCGCCGGATCGAGGTATTCATACACCTCGATGGCTTCGTCCTTGGGCAGCAGCCGGAAGGCCAGGGCCTGCAGGGTGCGCGGCAGGCTGCCGATCGCCTCCGCCGCATCCACCTCCTGCACGGGGGCAAGCAGTTGCTTGACACCGTCGTAATTGCCGGCCTCCAGCAGGGATTCCAGCTGCTGGGCAACCCCCTCGACCACCTGTATCCCGTTGGCCTCGCCCATGGCCCCGAGACGCCGCAGAACTGAGTTTATGGGTCCTGCCCCCCGGGGGCTCGCTAGGGTCCGGCTATTCCCCAAATCCAGCAACCATGGCTATCTCAGTGAGCTCCCTGACCGTGCGCGACGCCAGGGGCGGCACGCGCAGCCTTGGCGACTGGGCCGGCAAGGTGCTCCTGATCGTCAACGTGGCCAGCCGCTGCGGCTTCACCCGCCAATACGCCGGCCTGCAGAAGCTGCAGGAGAGCTATGGACCCCAGGGTTTTGCCGTGCTCGGCTTCCCCTGCAACGACTTCGGCGCCCAGGAACCGGGAAGCCTGGCTGAGATCGAGCAGTTCTGCTCCACCACCTATGGCGCCGATTTCACCCTGTTTGACAAAGTGACCATGGCTGAAGAGCCCTACACCAGCCTCACCCAGGCCGCACCTGCCGGCCCCGTGGCCTGGAACTTCGAGAAGTTTCTGGTGGGTAAGGACGGCACCGTGCTGGGCCGTTTCAAGAGCAACGTGGAGCCCGATTCAGCTGAACTGAAGGGCGCCATCGAAGCGGCTTTGGCCGCTGCCTGAGCCCGCTCAGGATTCGGCCTCGATCAACCAGCCGCGGCGGCAGCCGCCCAGGCCAAGGGCACCCACCAGGCCAGGAGCCAGCTCCACCTGCAGCCAGCGTTGACCCCCGGCCGCGCACCAGCGCCGCAGGGGGCGCAGGGCCTCACCGGAGGCGGCGATGGCGATCACGGGCGCCTGGCGCCGCGGTGAGCAGCGGAGGGCCAGGGCCGCTGCGGCGGTCAGGGGCTCGCTGGAGCGCTGGCGTCGGCGCAGCTCCGGCACCCGCAGCTCGGCACCGCCAGCCGGCAAACAGGCTGGACCAAGCAGGGCAAAGGCGAGCAGGGCCAGGGTGCGCAGGCTGGCCAGCGAAGGGAGACTTGCCAAAATTTCAGATATCCAGCTGGGCCAGATCCAGGCTGGCGCTGTGGGTTTCGATGAACTCACGGCGGGGGGCCACCTTGTCACCCATCAGGATCGTGAAGATGCGATCGGCCTCCATGGCATCCTCGATCTCCACGCGTTTCATCGTGCGCGTGGAAGGATCCATGGTGGTTTCCCAGAGCTGCTGGGGCATCATTTCGCCCAGACCCTTGAAGCGCTGAACTGTGTAGTTGGCCTTCTCGCCGAATGATTCGATTGTTTTTTTAAGATCGGCTTCGTTATAACAATATGTGTGGTTCTTGCCCCGCTCCACCTTGTAAAGTGGAGGGCAGGCGATGTAGATATAGCCACCCTCCACCAGGGACCTCTGGTAGCGGAAAAAGAACGTGAGGATCAAGGTACGGATGTGGGCCCCATCCACATCGGCATCGGTCATGATCACGATCCGGTGATAACGCAGATTCTTCTCGTCAAAATCTTCGCCCTTGATGCCCAGGCCAAGACCCGTGATCAGGGCCTGGATCTCGGTGTTCTTATAGATCTTGGCATCATCCGTTTTTTCAATATTGAGAATTTTGCCCCGCAGGGGCAGGATTGCCTGGAAGCGCCGATCCCGGCCCTGCTTGGCGGAGCCACCAGCGGAATCTCCCTCGACGATGTATATCTCCGATTCAGCCGGATCGCGGGAACTGCAATCGGCGAGCTTGCCCGGCAGGGTGGAGCTCTCGAGCACGCTCTTGCGACGCACCAGCTCCCGGGCCCGGCGGGCCGCCTCGGCAGCATTGAAGGCCTGAATAGCCTTTTCCAGAATCAGGTCGATCACCACCGGGTTGAATTCCAGGTATTCGCCCAGGGCCTCCCCCACCAGGGTGTCGACAATGCCGCGCACCTCCGTATTGCCGAGTTTGGTCTTGGTCTGCCCCTCGAATTCCGGATCGGGCACCTTCACCGAGAGCACGGCGGTGAGCCCCTCGCGGATGTTCTCCCCGGCCAGGTTGGTGTCGGCGTCTTTGCGCTTGCCGCGCTTCTTGGCAAAGCTGTTGAGGGTGCGGGTGAGCACCGTCTTCAGACCCTCGATGTGGGTGCCCCCATCGACGGTGCGGATGTTGTTGGCGAAACCCAGGATGCTGTCGGAATAGGCATCCACACACCACTGCAGGGCGGCCTCCACCTGCACGCCTTCCTTCTCACGGTTGACGTAGATGATTTCGGGATGGAGCGGATCCTTTTCCGCATTCATATAGGCGACGTATTCCTTGATGCCGCCCTCATAGAAGTAGATCTCCTCGTGGGGCTCCCCGGCGGCATTACGGGCGGGGGCGCGGTCGTCGCGGAAGACTATCCTCACGCCACCATTGAGGTAAGCCAGCTCCCGCAGGCGTGAAGAAAGGGTCTGGTAGTCGAATTCGATACCGGTGGTGAAGATCTGGATATCCGGCTTGAAACACACCGAGGTGCCGGTGCGCCCGATCTCGCCGGGGGCGGACTGGAGGATGCCGATCGGCGCCCCGCGCTCGAAGCGCTGGGTGTGCACCTGGTCCTGCCGGTGGACCTGGACCTCCACCCATTCAGAGAGGGCGTTGACCACCGACACGCCCACCCCGTGCAGGCCGCCGGAAACCTTGTATCCGCCGGAGCCGAACTTGCCGCCGGCATGCAGCACGGTGAGCACCGTCTCCAGGGCGCTCTTGCCGGTGCGGGGATGGATGTCGGTGGGTATGCCGCGGCCGTTGTCGGTGACGGCGCAGGAGCCGTCATCGTTGAGCACCACCAGGATCTGGTCGCAGTGGCCCGCCAGGGCCTCATCGACGGCGTTGTCGACCACCTCGTACACCAGATGGTGCAGACCCCTCGGGCCGGTCGAGCCGATATACATGCCCGGCCGCTTGCGCACCGGCTCCAGGCCCTCGAGAACCTGGATCTGCTCGGCCCCATAGGCGGCCTGAACTTTGCTGGTGTCGCTCATGCAGGAAGGTCTCCCCAGGGATTCGGCACAGGAAGAAATCCCGGGGCAAATAAGACGCAAAGGGCCCAAAAGCCCTTCACAGGAACCATTTTACCACCGTCAACCCGGCTGGACACCCCCTGCCAAGGTATGGCCATGGCCCCTCCCCAGCCGCTGGTGATTGTGTTGCTCGGCCCCACGGCAAGCGGCAAGACCGACCTGGCGATCGCCCTGGCCGAGGCCCTGGATCTGGCGGTGTTGAACGTGGATTCGCGCCAGCTCTACCGCCAGATGGATGTGGGCACCGCCAAGCCCACCGCCGCCCAGCGCGCCCAGGCCCGCCATGAGCTGCTGGATCTGCGCGATCCAGACCAACCGCTCAACCTGCAGGAGTTCCGCGCCATCGCCGAGGCCCAGCTCAACGCCGAACTGGCCCGCAAGCCCCTGGCGCTCCTGGCGGGGGGCAGCGGCCTCTACCTGCAGGCGATCAGCCAGGGGATGGAGCCCCCGGCCGTGCCGCCCCAACCCCAGCTGCGCGCCCAGCTGGCCGCCCTCGGCCAGCCCCTCTGCCACCAGCTGCTGCGCCAGGGCGACCCGGTGGCCGCCGCTCGCATTGCCGCCGCCGATGCGGTTCGCACCCAGCGCGCCCTTGAGGTGCTCTACGCCACGGGCAGGCCCCTCTCCGACCAGCAGGGCGCCACGCCGCCGCCCTGGCGGCTGCTCGAACTGGGCCTGAACCCCGCCAACCTGGAAGCCCGCATCGCCGAGCGCACCGGGGCCCTCTACGAGCAGGGATTGGTGGCCGAAACCGAAGCCCTGATCGGGCGCTACGGGCCGGAGCTGCCCCTGCTGGACACGATCGGCTACGCCGAAGCCCGCCAGCTCCTGGCGGGCAGGCTCGATCCAGCGGAGGCCGTGGCCCTCACCGGGCAACGCACCCGCCAGTTCGCCAAAAGGCAGCGCACCTGGTTCCGGCGCCGCCACCGGCCATGCTGGCTGGCTGGCGAGAGCGACGCGGCCCTGCTGGAGCAGGCTCTGGCTGAGGTCGGGCGCGGTCTAGGGTGAAGCGTTAGCGATTTCGCGATCCTTCACACCCCTGAATGCCTCCCCGTCCCCGTTTTGACCGCCGTGCTCCCGTGCGGGAGCTGCCCAATATCAACGACCGCATCAGCTACCCCAACCTGCGGGTAGTGGATGCAGATGGCAGTCAACTGGGGGTGATCAGCCGCGAAGCGGCCCTGGAGGTGGCAATTGACCGGGAACTGGATCTGGTGCTGGTGAGCGAGAAGGCAGATCCGCCGGTGTGCCGGATCATGGATTACGGCAAATATAAGTTTGAACAGGAAAAGAAGGCCAAGGAAGCCAAGAAGAAGTCACACCAGACCGAAGTCAAAGAAGTGAAGATGCGCTACAAGATCGACTCCCACGACTACCAGGTGCGGATTGGTCAGGCCCAGCGCTTTCTCAAAGATGGCGACAAGGTCAAGTGCACCGTGATCTTCCGCGGCCGCGAAATCCAGCACACCGCCCTGGCCGAGGTGTTGCTGATGCGCATGGCCAAAGACCTGGAAAGCAACGCGGAGGTGCAGCAGCCCCCCAAACGGGAAGGCCGCAACATGATCATGTTCCTCAGCCCCCGCAAGACCACCGCCCCTAAGGCGGGGGGCTGAGAAGCTCGACAAACAGCTCCAGCATCAGCCGCCATCCATGGGCGGCGGCCACGGGCTGAAAGTCGGCGCGGGCCTCACACATGTAGCCATGCCCCGCCCCCTCGGCCACCACCAGGGCCGGCTGGGCGGCAGCGGCCAGGGCCGATCGGATCGCCTCGCGCTCCTGGGGCGGCATCAACGGGTCCCGGTCACCGCAGAAACACAGCACCCTGCCGCGAATCAGGGGCAGATCCTCCAGGGTGGGGGGCCCTCCGCCCGGACGGAAGCTCGAGACGCGGGCGCCATAGAAGTCACAGCTGGCAGCCACCTGGGGCAGGCTTGCCGCCAGCAGCGCCAGATGGCCGCCGAAGCAGAACCCCACGCAGCCCACGGGGCGTCCCTCCAGGCCTGGCTGGCCCTGGAGCCAGGCGATCGCGGAACGGGCGTCATCGAGAAACGTGGCAGCTGTCAGCTGGTCGCGGTGACGGCGACCCTCCTCCAGGCCTGCGCCGTCATAGCCCAGATCCAGATCGGGAGCCGTGCGGGAGAAGATCGGCAGAGCCAGGGCCCCATAGCCCTGCCCCGCCAGCCGCTCGGCAACGCTGCGCACCCAGCCGTTGACCCCGAACACCTCAGGCAGCACCAGCACGGCCGCCCGTGGTGCCCGATCGGCCGGCCGGGCCCACCAGGCGCGCAGCTGGATATTGAGCTGCTGCCAGCCGGCCTCAACAGGCCCGGAGGGCTTGGGAAGAGCTGCCGTGGATTGGAACATGGAAAGGGGATCGGCGTGCTGGGGAGGGTGTTGGGGAGTTTGTACAGCTGTACAACTTCCAGGCGCGTCGCGTCCAACACCGCGACCGCACCCCGCACCCCCACCCCTCACCCCGGGAGCCAACCGGCACACGCGCCTGTGCCACGGAAGCCATTGTCCCCTGGACTGGGGCTCCGTAAGGTGGCCAGTAGCCCAATTGGCTTGCCTCGGCGTGCGATTCCACATCCAGCAGGAAAGCGATATTCCGGCATCAACGCAGCTCTACAACCAGATCTGCTTCGCCATTGCGGCCCGCCACTACCCACCCGGGCATCGATTACCGAGCACGCGGCAGCTGGCCATGCAGACGGGCCTGCACCGCAACACGATCAGCAAGGTGTACCGCCAGCTGGAAAATGACGGCGTGGTGGAAGCGATGGCGGGCTCAGGGATCTACGTTCGCGATCAGCAGAAACCCCGGGAGCTCAAGCCCCTGGTTGGCCCCCGCGGCCGGACCCTGCCCGATATCGACCGCGAGGTGCGCCAGAGTGTGGATGGGCTGCTCAATGGCGGCTGCACCCTGCAGCAGGCCCGCGATCTGCTCACCCGCGAGATCGACTGGCGACTGCGCTGCGGCGCCCGGGTGCTGGTGAGCACCCCCCAGGAAGACCTGGGTGCCTCCCACCTGATCGCCGAGGAGCTCACTCCCAGCCTGGAGGTGCCCGTGGAGGTGGTGCCGATGGAGGAGCTGGCCGCCGTGCTGACCGAATCCAACAACGGCACGGTGGTGACCAGCCGTTATTTCCTCCAGCCGGTGGAGGAGATCGCCAAGCTCCATGGGGTGCGGGCGGTGGCCGTGGACCTCAACGATTTCCGCCACGAGCTCGACCTGCTCAAGGAGCTGCGCCAGGGCAGCTGCGTCGGCCTGGTGAGCATCAGCCCGGGCATCCTGCGCGCCGCCGAAGTGATTCTGCACAGCATGCGCGGCAATGACCTGCTGGTGATGACCGCCACCCCCGACACGGGCAGCCGCCTGCTGGCCCTGCTGCGGGCCGCCAGCCACGTGCTCTGTGACCGCCCCAGCCTGCCCATGGTGGAGCAGAGCCTGCGCCAGAACCGGGCCCAGCTGATCCGGATGCCCGTGGTGCACTGCGCCCAGAGCTACCTGGGCAGCGCCACCATCGACGCCCTGCGCAAGGAGATCGGGCTGCTGGGCGAATAAGCAACCCTGCCTGAGGGTGGGTCTGCCATCTTCAAGCGGATGAAGAGATTCGAACTCTCGACCCTCTCCTTGGCAAGGAGATGCTCTACCACTGAGCTACATCCGCAACCGTCGACAGAATCGACAGAGTCGATCATGCCCGAAGGGGTGCCCCACGGTCAAACCCCCTCCGGCTCCGGCAGGATGGCGCCATGCTCAAGGCACTGCAGGCCGACCTGGCGATCATCAAGCAGCGCGATCCGGCGGCCCGCGGCACGCTGGAGATCCTGCTCTGCTACCCGGGCCTGCACGCCCTGACCCTGCATCGCTTCAGCCATTGGCTGTGGGGCCGCCCCCTGCCCCTGCTGCCCCTGCTGGCAAGGCTGCTCAGCCAGCTGGGGCGACTGGTGACCGGCATCGAGATCCACCCGGGGGCCCGGATCGGCCATGGCGTGTTCATCGACCACGGCATGGGCGTGGTGATCGGCGAGACGGCCGTGGTGGGCAACCAGTGCCTGCTCTACCAGGGGGTGACCCTGGGGGGCACGGGCAAGGCGCACGGCAAGCGCCATCCCACCCTGGCGGAAAACGTGGTGGTGGGGGCCGGCGCCAAGGTGCTGGGCGCGATCACCGTGGGGGCGAACACCCGCATCGGCGCCGGTTCGGTGGTGCTCCGCAACGTGGAGGCCGACAGCACCGTGGTGGGCATCCCCGGCCGGGTGATCCATCAGAGCGGTGTGCGGGTGGATCCGCTGGCCCACTCCGCCCTGCCCGACGCCGAAGCCACCGTGATCCGCAACCTGATGGAACGGATCGATGCCCTCGAAGGCGAGCTGGCCCGCACCCAGGCCTGCCTGCGGGAGCTGGCGGCGGGGCGGCCTCTGCAGGAGCCCTGTGGCGGCGTGGCGCAGAACCTCAAAGACCGGGAGATCCTGGAGTTCCTAGGGGATGAACCACCGCAGAGGAATTGAAGAAAGACACAAGGTCAAACCCAAAAGGGGAGTTGTTGTCGTTGACGCTGAAGAAGTCCAATAGCACAGTAGGCGCCTAAAAGGTTTGCAATGAGAATGACGACCGTTTGTCCAACCTTCAGCTCGCCATGAATCAATGCATGCCTAAGAACGCTAAGCACTCGATAAAGCGGGTTGAAGTCAGCCACCCAGGAATGAGATCCTAAAAAATCCCTTTTGTAGAGGATGGGAGACAGAAGAAACATTAGCTGAAGGA
>JAYKGS010000088.1:0-16812 GCA_035284945.1 Synechococcus sp. | reverse complement strand
CCGATCTGCTCCCAGCCCTGGGCCTGGGGGCCGAGCCCCCCGAATCGGGCCTGATGCACCGGCGGCCGCGCCGCCGTGCGGCGGCGCTGCTGGATCGTCCCCTGATGCTGCGCGCCTATCTGGTGCTGGGACTGGCTGAGGCTGCGGTGGCCATGGCGGGATACCTGCTCACCTGGAGGATGCATGGGCTGGGCTGGGCAGAGCTGCGCCTGGCCGCCCCCCTGTTGCTGCATGGCCAGGCGGGCCCGGTGCTCACTTCCATCCAGCACCAGGCCTCCAGTGTGGCGTTCAGCTGCATTGTGGCCGGGCAGATCGGGGTGGCGCTGGCCTGCCGCAGCGAGAGGCGCTCCGCCCTGGCTGATCTGGTGCGGACCCCATGGCTGAGTAATCCCCTGCTACGGCTGGGGGTGGCTGTGGAGGTTGTTTTCACGGCCTTGCTGCTGGCCTGGCCGCCCCTTTCAAACCTGTTCGCCATGGCGCCCTTCGATGTGAGGCTTGCTGCGCTGGTGTTGCTGGCCCCCCTGGTGGTGATGCTCGCCGACGACCTGCGCAAGCGCCATGCCAGCATCAAACCATAAAAAAGCCCGCGGTTGGCCGCGGGCTCAGGGAAGTCATTTGTGTGGACTAGCCGGAACGGCTCAGCCGGATAGTTACTTTGCCGCCGGGGCGAAGTCTGGATAGGCCTCCATGCCGTGTTCGCCGATGTCGAGACCCACGATCTCCTCTTCCGATTCAACCCGGATGCCCCCGAAGAAGGCCCCGATAATTGACCAGAGGATAAACGATGCAACTACCGACACCACCGCATAGGTGAATGAGCCGACAAACTGGGCTCCCAGCTGGCCAAATCCGTGGCCTGTGAACAGGCCCTTGTCCGTGTGGAAGAGGCCCACCGCCAGGGTTCCCCAGATACCGCAGCAACCGTGCACTGAGAAGGCACCCACAGGATCGTCAATCCTGAGGCCATCAATGATGGCAACGGCGAACACCACGATGATCCCCCCGATGAATCCCATCACCCAGGCGGAGGTCATCGAAACCGCGTCACAACCGGCTGTAACGCTTACCAGGCCGGCGAGAATACCGTTAATGGTCATGGTGATGTCAGGCTTGCCGGGGCGCTTGTCCGGTCCGAAACCAGGCAGTTGGGAGGCCAGGGTGGCAGCGATACCCCCGCCAGCAGCACCCAGGGTTGTGGTGACGGCGATGTAGGGCACCTCAGGGGCCATGGACAGCCAGGAGCCCGGGTTGAAGCCATACCAGCCAATCCAGAGGATCAGGCAGCCCAGGGTGGCGATGGCCATGTTGTGGCCAGGAATGGCCTGGGGCTTGCCATCTATGAACTTGCCGATCCGGGGGCCCAGGATCATTGCGCCAACCAGACCTGCCCAGGCACCCATGGAATGCACCACAGTGGAGCCGGCAAAGTCAATGAAACCGAGCCGATTCAACCAGCCTCCGCCGACGCCGGCATCATCGGGAAAATTCCATTGCCAGCTACCCATTACTGGATAGACGAAACCTACTAAGAATATGGAAAAAATTACAAAAGTATTGAGTTTGATTCGCTCGGCCACCAGGCCTGAAACGATAGTGGCGGCTGTGCCGGCGAAGGCAACCTGAAAGAGAAAATCAACGCTGGGCACCAGGCTGCCATCTGTCACCATTTCGGGGGTGACGGTGGGGTCGAAGAAAAGTCCCCCGAACTTGAACCAGCCGGGAATTACCCAGTCGGCATTATACATTAATTTGTAGCCTATTAGCCAATAGGCGCTTGCGGCAATCGCAAATACAAGCAAGTTCTTAAAAAGAATGTTTACCGCATTCTTCTGGCGGCATAGCCCGGCTTCCACCATGGCGAAACCGGCGTTCATGAAGATCACCAGAATCGCGCAAACCAGCAGGAAAAGGTTGTTGGCGAGAAATGCCGGCGTGAGCTCGGGAAGCTCGGCGGCGTGGGCAGAAAGATTGAATACACCCAGGCCGAATAGGGCCAGGGGCACGCAGGCCAGCCAGACAAGGGAGCGGCTGTTGCTGAAACCGCGAATGCTGCGGAACAGCATCATGGGGCCCTCAGAGAGGCTGGCCTCGTGGAGGCGTCTGCGCCTCGGAGGGGTGGATGCAATGGTCATGGGCAGTTCAGAAGGACGGCTGCGCAGATGGGGGATTTTCGAAATCCCAACGCTGGGAACAATGAGGTCTTGCAGGGAGATGGGATGTTCGATTCGTTACCAAATTGCCCCCAGGCAAGGGTTTGGCCGCCTCGAGTCCATCAATTGCCCCCGAATGCCCCTGATTGCAAAGTTCTGGAACAAGAAGCACAAAATGTTCGCTGCCAACAATGGCAATGGCCCTAGGGTGCATATGCGATTTGCTTCTTCCTGCGCCCGCAGGTCCCCAGATCAACCCGCCCCCAGATCAACTCGTCAGATGAATCCATTGCTACAGAAGGGGAGCCTGTTTTTCGCTAAGACCTCAATGATCGCTTTTTGTAACGCGTGAAACAGATTCAAGCTGTCATCCGCCCTGAGAAACTCGAGCCGGTCAAGGAAGCCCTGGTTGCCCTCGGCATCAATGGTCTGACCGTTTCTTCCGTGCAGGGATTCGGCAAGCAGATGGGCTACACGGAGGTCTATCGGGGCGTGAAGATCGAAGCCCGCCTCCTGCCCAAGATGATGATCACCACCGTGGTCACAGACTCTGCCGTAGCCGGAGTGCTGGAGGCGATTCAGGCTGCGGCCCGCACTGGCCAGGTAGGTGACGGCAAGATCACCGTCACCCCAGTGGAGAGATCGATCCGAATCCGCACCGGCGAAACCGGCGACGCCACCCTGGATTGAGCCCTGCTGCCCCTGGCCTGGATACTCACCGACCAGTCCTGAGCTGGTCTGAGCTCCAGCCTCTGGCCAGCGACCAGCCAGATCCACTCCAGGGTCCCACCAATGCCCAGGCCGGTCTGCGCCTGTTTGGCGGCGATCCCCAGGCCGTGCGGGTCACTCTCTTCCGTGACCACCATGCCTGGTGTCCCTACTGCCAGAAGGTGTGGCTCTGGCTTGAGGAAAAGCGGATCCCCTACCGGATCCGCAAGGTCACCATGTTCTGCTACGGCGACAAGGAGGTCTGGTTCAAGCGCCTGGTGCCTTCGGGCATGCTGCCGGCCCTCGAGCTCGATGGGCGTCTGCTCACCGAGAGTGATTCCATCCTCGAGGCCCTGGAGCAGGCTTTCGGCAGCCTTGGCCCGGCCATGGGGGATCCCGAGGTGCTGCGGCTGCGCCAGTTGGAGCGGCTTCTGTTCCGTGCTTGGTGCCAGTGGCTCTGTGCGCCGGGGCTCGGGCCCCGGCAGGAGGCTTCGGCCCAGGCCGCATTCGGCCAGATGGCGGCAGCTTTTCAGCAGGCCCTTGAGCAGCGGCCGGGCCCCTTCCTGCTGGGGGGGCTCAGCAGCGCCGATCTGGTGTTCGTCCCCTACGCGGAGAGGATGTCGGCGAGCCTGGCCTATTACAAGGGCTACCTGCTGCGCCGCCGCTACCCCGCCATTGACCGTTGGTTTGCCGAGCTGGAGCGGCGCCCCACCTATCTCGGCACCCAGAGCGACTTTCATACCCACGCCCACGACCTGCCGCCCCAGATGGGCGGCTGCTACTCCAGCGGCTCGGCGCTTCAGCGGCAGCTGGCCGCCCGGATCGATCGGGGCCCCTGGCCCATCGAGGTGCCCGATCCGGAATCCAGCCAGGCCGAACCGGCCCACTCTGCAGCCTTGGCCCTGGGCCGGGTGCTGAAGCACCGCGGCCCGATTCTGGCCAGGAACCCAGCGGGGCCCGAGGCCTTCGATCTGCCCCTGCGAACTGCCCTTACCGTCCTGATCCGTGGCGGGGCGCTGTCGCCACCGCCTGGCAGCGCCCCTGCCCTGCGCTACCTGCGGGATCGAATCAGCGTCCCCCGCGACATGCCCCTCCACGCGGCCCGCCGTTTACGCCAGGCCCTGGAGGCCACTGCGGCCCTGGATCCCCAGGATGGCTCGCTCCAGGGGCCGGCCATTCCCGTGGCCCACCGGCGCGATCAGGACCCCCAGCCATTTCTGCATACGCCACTTAGGGTTTCGCCACACGCCTGATTCCCGGTGTCGCTCTCCTCTCTTTTCCGGATCGCCTCCGGCTGGAGCCTGGCCACGTGCCTGACCACCACCCTGGCTCCCGATGCCGTGGCCCTGGAACTGCGGGGTGCCACCTACTTCAACAAGGCCCCCTGGAACGTGGAACTCTTGAGTTACTACACCACCGTCTGGCAGACCCGGGCCGAGTACTACTTCAGCATCAGCCTCGATCCGGAGGCCGGGGCCTCCCTCGGAGGCCTCACCATTCAGCAGACCCGTGGCGTTGACAACCGCTTCCCGTTTTTTGTCGAGCGCACCTCGGCTTTCCTGGGCAGGCCCCGCCGCGAGGGTGACCGGGTGCCGGTCGAGGCCAGCTTCAACAGTGATGCGCGCCGCTTCACCCTCCGATTTCCCGAGCCCATTCCACCCGGGCAGACCGTCACCGTGGTGTTGAAGCCCTGGAACAATCCTGCCTTCGCAGACGTCTATATGTTCCAGGTGACCGCCTTCCCAGCCGGCCCCAACCCCTCGCCAGCGCCGCTGGGATTTGGCACCCTGCGCATCTATGAACCCGATTGGCCCTGAGCCCTTGTCTGTCATGCAAGCCCAGTGGAATGGTCGGGTGATTGCCAGCAGCGACGACATCGTCACCGTGGAAGGCAACGCCTACTTCCCGCCTGATTCCCTCGATTCCAGTTGCATCCGTCCCTCCAGTCACACCACGGTGTGCGGTTGGAAGGGCACGGCCCACTACTACGACCTGGTGGTGGACGGCCAGGTCAACGCCAATGCCGCCTGGTTTTATCCGCAGCCCAGGCAGGCCGCTGCTTCAATTCAGGGCAGGGTGGCCTTCTGGAAGGGGGTGCAGGTGGGCTGATCAGCCTGGCTGCAGGGAGGAGTGGTGGTGCAGAATCCGCCACTCGCCATCTTCGGGCCCGTAGACAAACGTGTAGCGGGCTTCGACGCTGGCTTCCGGCTCGTGCAGCTCAAATCTGTAGGTGCCCGCATCGAAGGCCTCGTTGCAGCCAAGTTGTATCCGGCGGTGGGTCACCGTGCCGCTGGGGTGGCGGCTAAGGAAGCTGGCGAAGTAATCGCGGATGGCTTGGGGGGTCTCGCGCAGCTCAGCTGAAAGGGTTGGCAGCAGCAGCGCCCCTTGGGCATAGAGCTGGGCCACCTGGCTTGGCTCACCGCTGCCCAGGGCCCCATTCCACCGTTCAAAGAAGCCCTCCACCTGCTCCTCGCTCAGGGGCAGGCAGGATCCGGGAGCGCCAGTCGCCAGGGCTTCGCCGCCAAGGGCATGGGCAGGGCCCATGAACGGATCCAGTGCCAGGACCATGCTGCACAGCAGCCCCAGCACCAGGAACCCATTGGCCAGCTTGGCCCAGGTTGAGCTCAGCAACCGGGAAAACGCAGGGTGCGCCAGTCGCCGCTGGCCGTGCTCACCTCCACGCCGATGTCCACGGGCTCCTGGCTGCCTCCGTAGTGCTCCTGCCACCATCCGATGGCCTCAGACCAGGCCGCATCGAGGGATTCGTAGAGATCATCGAGCACCGGGTGGGGCGCCCCCTGGCGATCCACCAGCCTGTAGTGGCGCACGTGGGTGGGGGATTGGGAACGGGATTGGGCATGGATGCTTGCCATGGCTGCCTGCACTCCTGGATCAGGAATAATCGCGCCTGTGCCAGCTGGAAACTGTCACCTTGACAACATCTTCCGGTGTCGGCATGTTCCCCGCCACCTGAGGATCCATCTGCGGGATCAGATCAGATAACGCCTGATGCATGGGCGGCACCAGAACACGAGGGCGGCGGTACTGGCGCTCCAGAGCAGGCCGGAGAGCAGGGCTGTCTCCAGCCGGCCCTCGCTCAGCAGCGCCAGGCGCACGATGCCGTAGGGCAGGCCCACCGCCAGGGCCATGGCGAGGGCCACGATCGCCAGGATTTGTCCCCAGGCGCGCCACTTCAGCAGGCCGATCGAGGCCACCAGCCCCACCACCGCGGTGGGTAGCACCGCACTGGCCCCAACCACCAAATTCGCGGTGCGCCAGGTGGGTTCGAGCAGGATCACAGCCAGGCCAGCCGGGATGGCCAGGGCGTTGGTCACCAGCCCCAGCCGGGCCAGGGTGACGTAGCCGCGGGGAGGCTGTTGCAACATCGCAAACGTTGGGTAGGCGATGGACCCATCGTCGGTCATGGTGAGCGGGCAGGATGGAGAGGTTTGAAAACGCACCACCTGGCGTTTCCCCCACTCCGACGCGGCCCCCTCACCACCCTGCAGGTGAACCTCGGCTACCGCTGCAACCAGGCCTGCAGCCACTGCCATGTGGATGCGGGACCCACCCGCACCGAAGCGATGGATGGGGATACCCTCCGGTTGATTCCACAGGTGTTGGCAGCCCGGGGCCTCGCCTGCCTGGATCTCACCGGTGGGGCGCCCGAGCTCCATCCCCAGTTCCGGGAGCTGGTGGTGGCGGCTCGCCGGCTGGGTGTCGAGGTGATCGATCGCTGCAACCTCACCATCCTTTCGGAGCCCGGCCAGGAGGATCTGGCCCATTTTCTGGCGAGCCAGGGCGTCACGGTGGTGGCCTCCCTGCCCTGTTATCTGGCAGCCAACGTTGATCTTCAGCGGGGATCGGGCGTATTTGCCCGCAGCATCGCGGCCCTGCGCCAGCTCAATGCCCTTGGCTACGGCCAGCCGGGCGGGGGCCCCAGCCTGCACCTCGTCTACAACCCCCAGGGCCCCGAGTTGCCTCCCCCCCAGGCCCAGCTGGAGGCCGATTACCGCCGGGTGCTGGCCAGCGAGCATGGGGTGGTGTTCACCAGCCTCTACGCCCTGGCCAACATGCCGATCCAGCGCTTTGCCAGCTGGCTCCAGGCGCGGGGCCAGCTGGAGCCCTACCAGGAGCTGTTGCAGGCCCGCCACCGCAGCGAAAATCTCGAGCAGGTGATGTGCCGCTCCCTGATCAGCGTCGACTGGCAAGGCTGGCTGTTCGACTGTGACTTCAACCAGCAGCTGGGCCTGGCCGCGGTCACGCCCAGCCGGCCCCGGCCCCACCTGCGGGACCTCCTGGTCCACGATCCCGCCGGGGATCCGATTGCGGTGGCCGACCACTGTTTCGGCTGCACGGCCGGTGGGGGCTCCAGCTGTGCCGGTGCCCTCAGCCAGCCCCCTAGTCTCTGAGAACGTACCGGCCGATCCCGGCCACTGCTACGGGCATGTTCGCTTGAGCAGGTTCGCTTGAGCAGATTCCCTTGAGCAGATTCCCTGTCATCTCTGTTCTCCTGGTTTGCATGGGGGTGTCCGCGGCGCCGGTGGCCCTGGCCCTGCAGGGGCCACCGGCGCCGGTGGCCGTCTGCGTGGTGTCACCCCGGGTGGAAGCGGTGCACGAGGGCGATGCCCTTGGTCTGGTGCCCACGCCGCGGCCCCGGCTGGTGGTGATTGATCCGCTGCTGGAACTTCGCATCGAACGCCAGGGCCGCCTGGTGTGGCGGCAACGGGCTGCGGTGGGCAAAACCTTTCAGGCTCCCTTGAGCTGGCCCCTAGATCCGATCGCCCCCGATGAGGTTGTGCTGTTGCGCCTGCGTCCCCAGCATGCCCCTGAGGGCGCCTTTGCCCATGTGCAGCTGGTGGGTGCTTCGGCCCAGCGGATGGCCAGCACCGAAGCCCTGATCCGCTCCCTCGGCCAACGCCCATCGGCCTGGCTGGCGACCATTGAGGCCGCCCTGGATGCGGGCGATGTGGCTCTGGCCTGGGCGCTGTTGTTCTCTGCCCAGCTGCCCGAAGCCCGTGAACTCACCGACCTGCGGGCCGAGGTGGTGCGCCGCGGCTGCGGTGACTAATGCACATGTATTATTATGGAGTCTCCTTGCTGGCGGGGTTGCTGCCATGGCCTGCTGTCTTCCCGGTGACCTGATCTGGCTGGGCCCCCTCCCCCACGACCAGGCGCCCCTGCTCCTGCCCCTGGCGACGGAGGCGGTTCCCGCAGGATTTCCCAGCCCCGCTGACGATTACGTGGAGGCGGTGATCGATCTCAATGGGGTTCTGATGCCGCGTCCCAGTTCCAGCTTCCTGATGCGCGTGGATGGGGATGCCATGCGGGGCGATGGCATCCATCACGGTGATCTGCTGGTGGTTGACCGCAGTGTGCTTCCTCGCTCAGGTTCCACCGTGGTGGCGGTGCACCAGGGTGGCTTTGTGCTGCGTCGGCTGGAAGGGCGCCCGAGTCAGTGGCGACTGGTGGCCAGTGATGCCGCCACTCCCGCGATTGCCCTGCAGGGGGAGGATCCCGATCTGCTGATCTGGGGGGTGGTGATCCATGCGGTGCATCACCTCACCAGAAACCCTGGGAGCGCAGCCAGAGGCCCAGCAGCGCCATCGGCACAAACACGGCACCGAGGATCTGGAGCTTGATCGTGCGGGGGGAGGGAGATTTTTGGGTAGGCATGGAGGGCTCGGTGTTAGCTGAGGGCTTGCTGGAGCAGACCAGCCAGCTCCTCCAGTTGGTCATGGTTCAGCATCCAGTCTCCCTGGCCGTCCTTGGTGATGTGCTCGGCTTCCAGCATCCAGCCGTCTTCCAGCTGTTCCAAAACAAAATGAAGAGATTGGTGGCGAGACATGGCGCGCGACTCAGGCCGATGGTGGGAACAGGATCGGACAGTAGGTGGGCCGGGCGGAGGGTGACAGGCTCCACGTCACCCGGCAGGAGAAAGTGCCGTATTCCCCTTTGCCCGCACCCCGCCTGATTGAACATGGCCCCGCATCCGCCGCTCTGGAGGAACCGTCAGCAGGCCGGTGTGGCCCTGGCTGAGCAGCTGGGGCTGAGAGCGGGCCAACGGCTGGACAATTGGGTGATTGCCTTGCCCCGCGGCGGGGTTCCGGTGGCGGTGGCGGTGGCGGAGCGTCTGCGTTGCCCTGTGGCAACTTGGTCGGTGCGGAAGGTGGCCGATCCCCAGTGGCCGGAGCTGGCGATCGGCGCCATTGCCCATGGCGGCGTCACGGTGTGGCGAAATGGCCATGCCGCCGCGTCCCGCGAGGCGATGGCGCGTCAGCGGGGATGGCTGCAGGCGCAGGAGCGGGAATTGTTGCGGCGCCAGCGGCTCTTTGGCGATCCGTCGCCTGAGGAACTGCAGGGTCGAGATCTGATCGTGGTGGACGATGGTATCGCCACCGGCATGACGGTCAAGGCAGCCCTGCTCTCGCTACGCCAGCTCCAGCCCCGCAGCCTCACCCTGGCCGTGCCGGTGGTGGATCGCGCAGTGGCTGGGGAATTGGTCGGTTTGGTCGATCACTTCGAAGCCGGGGCGATTGTGGATCAGCTTGAGGCGGTGGGGATGTGGTACGAAACGTTTGACCAGCTCAGCGATCAGCAGGTGCTTGAACTGCTCAGGTCGATCCCTGCGGATTGATCACCGGGCCCAGCCCGATGGGGGATGGGCCCCTCGGCACCCTGTTCGGTACCCAATGTTCTGATCCAACCGCCCCTACCGTGGTTGTAGGAGGTGAGGGTGGTGAGGCCCGGCCTTCTGGGTCAGAACACCCATCTTCATCCTTACGTCGTAATCCGTACATCGTCATCCCCGTACACAGTCGCGCTCGGCGCGGATCGAGACAACCCATGAACCGCCTTACCGCTCCCCTGATCGCCACCGCAGCCGGTGCCGTAATTCTGCTGGGCACCAATCCCGTCCTTGCCCATGGAGCCGCCGCTGGCGGCGGTCTCGGTGGTTTTACCCACCCTCTGCTGGGTCCCGATCACCTGTTCATGTTGATGGCGGTGGGTACCGCCGCCTCCCTCCTCTCTCTGCGCCTGCTGCTGTGGGCGCTGGCTGGTGCCGTGCTCGGTGCCGCGTTCGGCCTGGCTGGCCTGAATTTTGCTTCTGCTGAAGTTCTGGCGGCACTTTCCATTTCGGCGGTTGCTGGCCTGAGCCTGCTGGCCGGCAGGGGCGCCGTGGTTGGCGCAGTCGTTGGCTCAGGGGTTGCCATCCACGCCATGCTCCACGGCCTGGAGGCCCCCCAAGACGGCAGCACCTTGATCTGGTGGGGCGGCGCCCTGTTCAGTTCCGCCCTGGTGTGCGGTGGCACCTGCCTGCTCCTGACGAAACTGCCTCGCTCCTTCCCCAGGGCAGCGGCAATCACCCTGGTGGCGATCGGAGGCCTCCTCGCCATAGGCCAGCTCGGCCTTTTGGCCAGTGGCGCCGCCACCTAGAGGAAAATCCCACGCCTCCATGATGGCCAGATCCATTCCCCAGATCCAATGCCCGAAGCGGGTTCAGCCTTCGCCCAGCTTCAATGCCACCTGCATCAGACACGCCTGCTGGGCTCGATCAGCAGCGCGCTCTACTACGACCAGAACACGGTGATGCCGGCGGCCGGGGCCGCCTGGCGTGGAGACCAGCTGGCCCTGCTGGCGGGCCAGCTGCATGGGCGCCAGAGCAGCGCCGCCTATGCCGACCTACTTGCAGCTGCCGAGGCCGAGCTGGGGGCGGATGCCCCACCTGCGCGGCGCCGCAATCTGCTGTTGCTGCGTCTGGAGCTGGAGCGTCAGCGCTGCCTGGATCCCGACCTGGTGGCCGCCCTGGCCAAGGCCCAGTCGCGCGGCAATGCGGTGTGGCAGGACGCCCGCAAGCGGAACGATTTTTCGACTTTTGCCCCGGCCCTCCAGGAACTGATAGCCCTGCGCCGCCAGCAGGCCAGCCAGCTGGCGAGCGCCGAACCGGTGGCCCGCAGCCCCTGGGAAATCCTGGCCCAGCCGTTTGAGCCTGACATCAGTAAGGCCAGGCTGGCCGAGCTGTTTGCGCCGCTGACCGCCGAACTGCCCGCCCTGCTGGAGCGGGTGAGGGCCGCCAGCATCCCCCAGCCCGCGGCCATCGATCTGCCTGAAGCCCTGCAGGAGCAGCTCTGCGCCGAACTCCTGCACGGCTGGGGTTACGACGGGAACCGTTGCCAGCGATCCCGTTCGGCCCACCCCTTCTCTTGCACCCTGGGTCCCCAGGATTTCCGCATCACCACCCGGGTGGTGCCAGGTCAGCCCTTCTCGGCCTTTCTGGCCACTGCGCACGAATGGGGCCATTCCCTCTACGAGCAGGGTCTGCCCCGCAGCGATGACCACTACTTCCCCTGGCCCCTCGGGGAGGCCACCTCGATGGGGGTGCATGAATCCCAGTCGCTCTTCTGGGAATGCCGCGTGGCCCGTAGCCGGGCTTTCGCCGAGCGCTGGTATCCCCGCTTCTGCCGGGGGCAGGGCCGAGATCCGTGGGGCAGCCAGCTCCACTTCTGGCGCGCCCTCAACCCGCTCAAGCCCGGACTGATCCGGGTGGAGGCCGACGAACTCAGCTACTGCCTCCACATCGTGCTGCGCTTTGAACTTGAGCTGGCCTTGCTGGAGCAGGACATGCCGGTGCAAGACCTACCCCATCAATGGAATGGGCGGATGCTGGAACTGCTGGAAATCCAGCCTCAGTCAGACACCCAGGGTTGTCTGCAGGACATCCATTGGGCAGAGGGCCTGCTGGGTTATTTCCCCTCCTATGCCCTCGGGCACCTTATCAGCGCCCAGATTTCGGAGACCTTTGAGAAGGAAAATGGTTCGATCCAGACCCTGGTCACCGCTGGAGACGAGCTCCAGCTCCAAGCCTGGCTCGGCCAGACCGTCTGGCCGCTTGGTCGTTCGGTCAACGGCGAGGAGCTAGTTGAGACCGTCTCGGGCCGTCCCCTCAGCGCCGAACCCTTCCTGGCATACCTCCGATCCAAGGTGGGTGAGCTCTGCGGCTGGGGCTGAACCACCCCTGCATAGGATGCCCGCCGCAAAGCCCTCTCTTCATGGCCAACATCGACCACGCTCCAAGCCGCACGATGCTCAACCTGCTGCACGTGCTGCCGGCCTTTGCAGATCAGGCCGAGCTGCGGCTCAACGCCATCGTGGAGCTCAACTCGATGACGATCAATAAATATGAGTTGATCACAGAGACCGGCCACCTCAAGCTCGATCGGGTTGGCTATTCCTCCCTGGCCTATCCCTTCGCCTATGGCTGCATTCCTCGCACCTGGGATGAGGATGGCGATCCCCTCGATGTCGAGATTGTCAACGTAACCGAACCCCTCGTGCCCGGCTCCCTCGTGGAGGCTCGCATCATCGGCATCATGACCTTCGACGACGGCGGCGAGGTGGACGACAAGGTAATTGCCGTGCTCGCAGACGACAGGCGCATGGACCACATCACCAGCTATACCCAGCTGGGGGAGCAGTGGCTCAAGGAAACCACCTACTACTGGGAGCACTACAAAGATCTCAAGAAGCCCGGCACCTGCAAGGTGAATGGTTTCCTTGAGTCCGCCGAGGCGGTGCGGATCATTCAGGAATGTGAGCAGCGCTACCGCGAAACCATCGAGGCCACACTGGTCAACTGACCTCGGTCCCCCAGCATGAAGCGCTCCGGAACGGCCCTCGCTCTGGTGACGGCTGCCCTTGCAGCTGCTGCCCTGAGGGCAGCACCGCTTTGGGCCGCGCCGGGGCCAGTCTCCCAGGGGGAGGGCCTGCCCAGCAGCCGTGTGATCGTCCTCCAGCTGGGCAGTCGCACCCTCAGCCTGAGGGATGCCGGCAAGGTGATCGGCAGCTGGCCCGTGGCTATCGGCAGCCGCGGCACCCCCACTCCCCTGGGTCGCTTTGTTGTGCAGAACAAGGTGATCAACCCGAAGTATCAGAGCACTTCAAGTGGCAGGATCAATCCCACCGTCGGGCCCAACAGCCCGCTTGGAGATCGCTGGCTGGGGTTTCAGCAGAGCGGCCCCAACCAGTACGGCATCCATGGCACCCCAGCGGCCTGGTCCTGGACGGTGAGCTCCAGGGCCGCTGTCACCAACGGCTGCGTGCGGATGCTGCATGAGCACGTGCGCAGGTTGTTTGAGCTGGTGGAGGTTGGCACTCCGGTGATCATTCAGCGCTAGGGCTGGTGGCAGGGTTTGCCGGGTTGGAAAACATTCTGGAGATCGCTTCTTCACGAGGGTGAGGTGGCTTCTGTGGCGGTATCTTTTAAGCCCCTTTGAGGTCCTAAACCTCCATCTGTCCATTCATGTCCCCGGCTTCCCAATCCCACCACAGCGCCGAACCGCAGGTCAGCACAACTCTCAAATGGGCCAGCGATGGTGAGTTGTCAGCCCTTGATCTGGAGCGCATCCTCGAGCGGCTCTGTGCCGTTGATCCCGCAGCCCAGGAGCTCACCCGTCAGCTTCAGCTGAATTCCTGAGCAGGCTGGAGCTGCGCGCCAGGGCGCGGGCCATGCCATCACGGCTGGCCAATCCTCGCAGCGCAGCCACCGGCAGGCCCGGATTGGGTAATCCATGGGGCAGGGCTGCCGCTCCACCGGCCTGAACGTCAAACACGGGCACCTGCCTGAGTCCGTTAGGGGTGAGCTGGTCTTCCAGTTGGGCCAGCTGGGCACTCAGCGGCAACCACACCAGATCCCCGCGCCGGCATTCAATCAGTCTTGGCATGGTCCCGGCACCTCCATCAGGGGCCCTGGCCTCTGCGTTCAGGGCCCGCTGCAGATCGGCCAGGGTGACAAGTCCCACCACCCAGGCACCCTCCGCCACCACCAGGCAGTGACCATGGGCATCCACCAGCTGGCGCAGGGCCTGGCTGGCTGCCAGCCCTGCCGGCAGCACCAGGGGTGCCTCCGGCTCGAATGCCTCAGCCACCGGTAACGCCGCCAGCTGGCGGCGACGTTGCTCCTCTATCGGGTCGGGGCCGAGCAGGCCTGGATCGGCGAGCCCCTGCCAGCGCTCCACCAGGGCCGCACTGAGCCCGGCGGCAGCCATCAGAGGCAGCACAATGCGAATGTCGCGGGTCAGTTCAAACAGCAGCAGCAAGGCCGTCAGCGGCGCCCGGGCACTGCCGGCCAGCACGGCTGCCATGCCGACCATGGCGTAGGCGGGAGGTTCGGCCACGGGCAGGTGCAGTCCGCTCTCCCCCAGCAGCTGGCCGTAGCAGTTGCCCAGCACGGCGCCCAGCACCAGCGCAGGTGCAAATCCTCCCCCCACGAACCCCGTGGCATTGCTTATGCCCGTTGCCAGCAGCTTCAGGCCCAGCAGCGCCAGCAGGGTCAGCAGCGGCACGCCGCCGTTGCTGCCCAGCAGGGCTTCAACCGTGTCGTAGCCCACCCCAAGCACCTGGGGAAAGCCAAGGGCGATCAGGCCCACGCAGGCCCCGCCCAGGGCGGTGGGCAGACCGGGGGGCAACTTGGCCAGCCAGGTTTGCAGCCTTTCTCCGCGGCCTGCGGCCAGCAGGCTCACCAGGGCCCAGGACATCAGGCTGGCCACCAGCCCAAGCCCCAGGTATAGGGGCAGCTCCAGGGGGGAGCGCACCTCATAGGCGGGCAGCCGCAGGATCGGCGTGTCCCCAAGCAACAGCTGGGTGACCAGCGAGGAGGCCACGGCAGCCACCAGCACGGCCCTCAGGCTGGGTCGCCCTTGAATGGCGCTGAAGCTGCCCTCAAAGGCGAAGAACACCCCCGCAATGGGGGCCTTGAAGCCGGCGGCCAGGCCTGCGGCCACACCCGCCGCCACCAGCGCCTTCTGACTCTGGGGCGACAGCCCGCCCCGCAGGGCAACCCACAGCCCCACGTTGCCGCCACTTTCCACGCTGGGCCCCTCCGGCCCCAGGGAGGCGCCACTGCCCAGGCTCACGGATGCGCCCAGCAGGCGCAGCAGGGGAAGTCTGGGCTGGGCTGGCAGGGCGCCATCGGCCATGGCCATCAGGCTCGGTAACCCAGGCCCCAGCTCGCCGCCGAAGCGGCGCAGCAGCCCCACGGCCAGTCCCCCCAGAGTCGGCACCACCACCACGGGCCAGAGGCGGATCCAGTCGGGCAGCAGGGAGACGGGCAGCGGCGGGGGTTGCGGGACCGTCGCGGGTGGGGGTGGCAGAAAGCCCAGTCCGCCCAGGCCAACTTGCAGCAGGGCTCTCAGTGGCGTAGCCGTATCAGGCGGCAGGGGGGGAAGCTCAAGGGGCAGCGGGGGCGGTTGGGTGCGACCAAAGGCGAGCAGCCCGTCCACGAAAGGGCCGAACAGGCCGTTGTTGATGAAGCCCAGCAATTCATGGAAGCCCACCACGGCCAGGCCCGTCAGGGCGCCCACCAAAGCGGCCCAGGCCAGCAGGTTCCACTGGTAAGGCCGGGGCGTGGGCTCGCCAGCTTCAGGCTTCAGACCGGACCGTTGCAAAGATCTCATCAAGGATCTCTCCGGCCCCCTGGGCCCTCAAGGTGTGTGCCAGGGCCACGCCGATCGGTTCCGGATCCGTCTGGGGTCCCCGGGCACCGTCGCGGATGAGCCGCTGGCCATCGAGACTGGCCACCATGCCCGTCAAAACCAGCTCATCGCCTTCGATGCGGCTGTTGACGCCGATGGGCACCTGGCAGCCACCCTCCAGTTGCCGCAGAAAGGCCCTCTCCGCCAGGCAGCGCCGGGATGTGGGCAGGTGCTCCAGTACTTGGATAAGGGCGAGCACGGCGGCGTCTCCCCCCCGGCACTCGATGCCGAGGGCCCCTTGCCCTACGGCGTGCAGGCAGACCGAGGGCTCGATCAGTTCGTGGATACGATCGCCCAGGCCGAGGCGGCCCAGGCCTGCGGCCGCCAGGATCAGGCAGTCGTACTCGCCGGCGTCCAGCTTCTGCAGGCGGGTGATCACGTTGCCGCGCACGTCCTTGAACAGGAGCTGCGGGTAGTGATGGCGCAACTGGGCCAGCCGGCGCAGGGAGCTGGTGCCCACCACCGAACCTTCCGGCAGGGTGGCGAGGGTCCGTTCCCGGTGTTTGGCATGCACCACCAGGGCATCGGCCGGATCTTCCCGCTCGGTGATGCAGCCGAGCATCAGCCCGTCAGGCAGGTTCGTGGGCAGGTCCTTGAGGCTGTGCACGGCGATGTCGGCCTGATCCACCAGCATCTGGGCCTCCAGCTCCTTGGTGAACAGACCCTTGTCGCCGATCTTGGCCAGCGCCACGTCGAGAATCTTGTCGCCCTGGGTGGCCATGGCCTCGATCGTGATCTCCAGGCCGGCATGGGCCCGGGCCAGCTCATCACGCACCCAGTGGGTCTGCACCATGGCCAGCTGGCTGCGGCGGGAGGCAATGCGCAGTGGGGAACCGGCCATCAGGAACCTTCGGGGGCAGACGCGGCTGCCGAATCACAGCCGCCCAGCCTAGGCAGTGGTCGGACCCGCTCCGGCCCGCTCGTGATCAGTCGTCGCCATCGAAGCAGTTCAGCGGCAGCGGGCCCCAGGTGTCCTCCGCGGCCGGATCGGCGGCGGCATGACCGCTGATCAGCAGCCCTTCGCCCAGGCCAGCCTCACGGCGCACCAGGAAGCGACCGGTGTTCTGGTTGCCCTTGAGGAACACCGGACCCTCGATCGCCTCCAACGCCTCGCAGGCGGGGTCGAGCTCGAGGGGGTTCCAGCCGTAGGCGCCCTCAGCGGCGCGAAGGGCCGCCCAAGCAGCGGTTGCGGTCGGTGCCATCACGCCGATGGTGAACCAGTCGCAGCGCATGAGCAGTGGCTGCAGCTCGGCCTTCAGGGCGGTGGCCTCAGCGGCGCTGAGGTCCGGGGCGGAGCGCAGACCGCAGAGGGAGCGAAGGGAGGCGAAGCCGTCAGCCATGGGGTGAAGAGGGATCAAAGGAAGCACGCCGGGTCTGATGCCGTTGCCACACCGTCAGGCCCGCCAGGCAGAAGCTGAGCCACA
>JAYKGS010000087.1:0-2865 GCA_035284945.1 Synechococcus sp. | reverse complement strand
GGCCGGCCCATCTACCACCACGTGTTCATCGGTGGCGAGTGCTTCGAGATCATCCCCAAGAGCGAGGGATTCACCTGGCTGTATGAGGCGGCCCTGCCCTATGTGGAGGCGGTGTTCTACCGCACCTCCCCTTTCCGGGGCACCAAGAGCTACAACGCCCAGGCCGGCCAGGTGCCTGCCAACCAGGCCGATTTCCACTACGGCATCCTTTATGCCGACGTGTATCCCGTGGGTTCAGCTGGCATTCCGCCCACCCTGCTGATGCAGGACATGCTCCATTTCCTGCCCCCTTACCTGCAGGAGGTGTACAAGACCCACAAGCGCGGTGAAGAAGACCAGCTGGTTCAGCTGGGCATCACCTTCCAGCGCTCGATGTACAACGTCACCTCGGCGGTGATTCAGGCGCTGCGCTGCGCCCTGCTCTATCCGCTCGATGACACCGATCCGGAGCACCTGCTGGCGAATCGCCAGTTCTTCGAGGCCCAGATGGATCGCTTCCTCAGGCCCGAAGCCCGCCTGAGCGCCATCCAGAGCCAGGACTACCGCTGATCCCTCCCACTCCCATGGCCACCATTCTCGACACCGCCGCCGCTGCCGGCTGCTTCAACACCCTGCTGGCGGCCGTCGATGCGGCTGGCCTGCGTGGCGCCCTGGAGAGCCCTGGTCCGTTCACGGTGCTGGCTCCGGTGGATGACGCCTTTGCCGCCCTGCCCCCCGGCACGGTGCAGACCCTGGTGGACAATCCTCCCCAGCTGGCCCGCATCCTCAAGTATCACGTGATCGCCGGTGCCCATAGCCGCGAAGCCCTCTGCGCTCAGGCGGAGTGGACCAGCCTGGAGGGGGCTCCGATCCCGATCCGCAGCAGTGATCCCTTCGAAGTGAAGAACGCGACGGTGGTGAGCGCCGATATCGTTTGCGACAACGGCGTGGTGCAGGTGATCGATCGCGTGATCCTGCCGGGCTGACGCGGCTCCCTGCCCCCGGCTCCCATGGGTTCCTCCCTGCTCAGCACCCTGCTGCTGCTCCTGGTGGGAGCCCTGGTGGCAAGGCTCACCGCCATCCGGCTGGCGCGCTGGGCGGTGCCGGCGATCGTGCTGGAGCTGCTGGTGGGCTTCCTGCTGGGCAACACCCTGGTGCCGTTCAGCCGCATTGCTCCGCTTGCGGGCCTTACGGAGCTGGGAGTGCTCACCCTGTTTTTCCAGGTGGGGCTGGAGGTGCGCGGCGGTTTGCTGGGCTCGCGGCCGGCGGCGGTGCTGCGCACCGTGCTGCTCTCCGCCCTCACGCCGCTGCTGGCCTGGTGGCCGCTGCAGCAGGGCTTCGGGCTCTCCACCGCCACCACCGTGCTGTGTGTGGCCGTGCTCAGCGCCACCGGCACCGGCGTGACCCTGCGGGCCCTGGAGCAGGCCTCCGCCCTGGCCAGCCCCTCCGGACGCCTGCTGGTGGGTGTATCGGTGCTAGACGACCTGCCGGCGATCGGCCTGCTCACCTTGTCTGTGGCGCTGGGTGCCTCGCCCCTGGTCGCCCCACCGGCGCCGGGCTGGCTGACGGCGGCGGCGCTGGGCCTGATGCTGCTAAGCCTGCCGCTCAGCCGCTGGTGGGTGCAACGCCATGGCCCCTGGCGGCCGGGGCTGCTGGGGGTGCTGCTGCTGCTGATCGGCTGCAGCTGGATCGGCGAGGTGGGCCGGCTCACCAGCCTGCTCGGGGCCCTCTGGGGTGGGCTGCTGCTCAGCCGGCTGGCGCCGATGCCGGAGCGCAGCCCCGAGGCCTCTGCCTTGCGCGGCAACCTGGCCCTGCTCTCGGAGGTGTTCCTGCCCCTCTATTTCATCAGTGTTGGCATGCGCATCGAGGCCGGCACCCTGCTGCAGCCTGGAGCCTGGGCCCTGGCGCTGGCCCTGTTGCTGCTGGCAATCCTCTGCAAGCTGATCTGCGGCCTGGGCGTCAGTGAGCGCGATCAGGAGGCCGGCGTGGATCGCTGGGTGGTGGTGTTCGGCCTGATTCCCAGGGGCCTGCCCGGGCTGGTGTTCGCCTCCACCGCCCTGGCTGGGGGGCTGATCGATGCGGCCCAGTTTGCGGCGCTGGTGCTGATGGTGAGCAGCACCACCGTGCTGGGGCTGCTGCTGCTGGGCCGGCGTCTGGCGGCCCTCCGGAACGGCTGATCAGGTCTCAGCCCGGCATCAGACGATCCAGGGCCTGTTTCACCGCCGCGTAGCAGCGCTGCAGTTGGTCTTCGCTGATGCCCAGGGGCGGCAGCAGATACACCACATCGCCCAGTGGCCGCAGGTACACGTCCTGCTCCAGGCAGAGTGCCTGGAGGCGCTTGCCCACCGGGTTGAGGTAGCTGCTGGCGCCGGCCTCCACGTCGAAGGCGGCGACCGTGCCCAGGCAGCGGGGGCGTCCCACCAGGGGATGGCCAGCCAGCTCCTCCAGCAGGGGCGCGTGGCGCCCCTCAAACTGTTGAAACCGCTCCGGCTGGCTCTGCAGCAGGTCGAGGCTGGCCAGGGCGGCGGCGCAGCCCAGCGGGTTGGCGGTGAAGCTGTGGCCGTGGAAGAAGGTGTGGCTCGGCTCCTCACTGATGAAGCCCTGGTAGAGCCGTTCGCTGGCCATCGTCACCCCCATCGGCAGGAAGCCGCCGGTGAGGCCCTTGGAGAGGGCCATCAGATCGGGCTGGATGCGGGCCCGGCGGCAGGCGAACAGGTCGCCGGTGCGGCCGAAGCCGGTCATCACCTCGTCGGCGATCAGCAGGGCACCGGCCGCCTTCACCCGCTCGGCCACCGCCCGCAGGAAGACGGGGCGCACCACCCGCATGCCGCTGGCCCCCTGGATCAGGGGCTCGAGGATCACGGCGGCGGTGGGTGTCTCCAGGGC
>JAYKGS010000086.1:0-19703 GCA_035284945.1 Synechococcus sp. | reverse complement strand
GTGGAGGGCACGGCCGGCAACACCGGCATCGGCCTCACTCACATCTGCAATGCCCGCGGTTACCGGGCCCTGATCGTGATTCCCGACACCCAGTCGGCGGAGAAGATCGGCCTGCTGCGCAGCCTGGGCGCCGAGGTGCGCACGGTGCCGGCGGTGCCCTACCGCGACCCCAACAACTACGTGAAGCTCTCCGGCCGCATCGCCGCCGAGACCCCCGGTGCCGTCTGGGCCAATCAGTTTGACAACCTGGCCAACCGCCGTGCCCACTACAGCTCCACCGGTCCGGAGATCTGGCAACAGACCGGCGGCCGGGTGGACGCCTGGGTGGCGGCCACCGGCACCGGTGGCACCTATGCCGGTGTGGCCCTCTACCTCAAGGAGCAGAACCCGGCCGTGCGCTGCGTGCTGGCCGATCCCCATGGCAGTGCCCTCTACAGCTGGGCCAAGAGCGGTGAACTGGCCAGCGAGGGCAGCTCGATCACAGAGGGAATCGGCAACAGCCGGGTCACCGCCAACCTGGAGGGTTCCCCCATCGACGATGCCGTGCGCATTGACGACCAGTCTGCCCTCGACATGATCTATGGGCTGCTCTGGAGTGAGGGCCTGTTCCTGGGGGGATCGGTGGGCATCAATGTGGCCGCGGCGGTGGAGACGGCCCGGCGCCTGGGCCCGGGCCACACGATCGTCACGGTGCTGTGTGACAGCGGGGACCGGTACCGGTCGCGGCTCTATGACGCCGACTGGCTCATTGGCAAGGGTCTGCGCCAACCTGAGCGCTGCCTGGCAGGTGTGGGCTGATGGCGGCGCAGCAGGGTCAGCTGATCGGCGAGCGTTATCGCTTGGAAGAGCGGCTCAGCCACGCCGCTGGAACTGACGTTCAAGGGGAGCTCTGGCGGGCCAGCGACCTGTTGGTGGCGGAGGCGCCGATGGCCTTGCGGCTGTTGGGGCGGGGGATTGATCTGGTCAAGGCGCGTCGACGCTGGGGCCAGTTGCAGGGGGTGCTCCATCCCCAGGTGCCGCGCATGGGGGCGGCGATCGAGACGGCCGAGGGGCTGTGGCTGGTGCGTGAGTGGCAGGCAGGCCGCACCTACCAGCAGCTGCTGGAGGCCCGAGCCGCCCGCCAGCTGGTGTTTGGTGCCGGCGAGGTGCTGCTGCTGCTGCGCCAGTTGCTGCCGGTGCTGGCGGCGCTGCATAGCCAGGAGCTGGTGCATGGTGATCTCAGCCCCGCCAACCTGCTGCGCCGCGACAGCGATGGCCTGCCGGTGTTGATTGATTTCGGTCTGGTGGCCGGTGCGGCCCAGGCCACCCCTGGTTATGCCCCGCCGGAACGCACCCAGCTGCAGCAGAGCGAGCCCTGGATGGATCTGCATGCCCTCGGCGTGGTGGCTTTGGTGTTGCTGAGTGGCGAGCCGCCGGCCAGGCTGCTGGATCCGGTCAGCCTCGCCTGGCGCTGGCCTGCCTCCCTGGCTGGAGATCCGGAGTTGCAGGTCCAGATAAGCCGTCTGCTGCTGCGCCAGCCAGGGGAGCGTTTCGCTTCCGCGTCCCAGGCTCTGGCGGCTTTCCAGGCTCTCGCCATGCCTGAGAGCACCGGGCCGGTGCCCCGGGCCGACAGCACCGTTGCCCTGGTGCCGCCCCCGGTGGCAGACCGCCCGGTGGCTCCGGCGCCCGTGCTGCCCGTGCTGGTTGCCCCGCCGCCCCGGCCCGAACCGGCTCCAGTTCCAGCCGCCGCCCCGCGCACCCGGCTCGAGGAGAGGGAGGAGGCCGCCGAAGGTGGCATCTGGCCCGTGGTGATCGCCCTGGTGCTCTCGGCCGTGGTCGGCACTGCCCTCGGTTGGTGGTGGCTGAGCCGCGGCCGGGTGGCCCTGACCACTCCCGATGCGGCCCTGCAGTTGCCCGCCAGCCTGCCGCCGGCGGAGGTCGATCAGCGTCAGCAGCTGCTGAACCGTCTGCGGGCCCTGCAGATTGACCGGGGCTGGTTTCTCAAACTCGTGGATGCCAGCCTGCTCGCCCAGTTTCCCGAGCGGGGGGGCCGCCTACCGGGCGATTCCCTTGAGGAGGCTCCCCTGCGCAAGGTGTGGAACGAGCTTGCCGAGGAGTGGTTGGCCCGGGTGGAGCAACTTCCCCTTGACATTCGCCGCCGCCTGGGCAGTTACACCAACGGGGATTGGGAGCGGCGCCAGCAGTCCCTGGTGAGCCAGGGACTCAGTCCGGCCGTATTGCGCCAGCTGGTTTCGGGCAGCGCCCAGAACCTGCTGCCGGGCCGGCCCGGAGCCGACATCCCAGCTGAACCCTTCCGGCAGCTTTGGTATGCGGCAGCCGAGCAGGGTCTGGCCAACGTGCAGATCGAGGCGATCGTTGCCCAGCCCCTGGAGACCAAGGTGCTTTCGGCCCAGGTGGAGGCCGGCGGTGCCCGCCTCTTCCCCGTGCGGCTGCCCGCCGGATATCGCCTGGTGCTGGGGGTGAATGGCTCGCCGCTGATGCAGATGAGTGTCTTCGGCCCCGATGGCGAGCTACTGGAGTCCAAGGGGCCTCTGCGGGTGGTGAGCCTGGGGGTGCAGAAACGCTCGCCAGTCCAGTTGCTGGTCACGAACGAGGGCGTTGCTCCGGCCCTGATCACCCTCTCTTTGAGGGCCGATCCGCCCCCATCCCAGCTGACTCCACCCGAGTCTTCACCCGTGCCGTTCGTTACCCCGCCAGCCTCACCCTCCCCATCTCCCCCGGCATCCCCGCCGCCGCCGCCCGGCCCGGCTGTCACCGAGCCCCCGCCCATCCCCCCGGGATGAGTCGGGCCGGTTCAAAGCCGGGCGATCGCCGCATTGGCGTCCTTGATGTCCTGCTTGCGTCGTTCCTCGTGGCGTTTGTCATGCAGCTTGCGACCTTTGGCCAGGCCGATGGTCAACTTGATCCAGGACCCCTTGAGGTGCAGGTTGAGGGGGATCAGGGTGAGGCCCTTCTGATCGAGGGCCACCTGCAGTTTTTCGATCTCGCGTCGGTGGGCCAGAAGTTTGCGAACCCGCAGCGGCTCGTGGTTGAAGTAGGTGCCGGCATGGCTGTGGGGGGAGATGTGCACGTTGTGCAGCTGCAGTTCCCCCTTGCGGATCAGACAGAAGCCGTCGCGCAGGTTGCACTGACCCGAGCGGATCGACTTCACCTCCGTACCCAGCAGTTCGATGCCGGTTTCAAGGGTTTCGAGGATCTCGTATTGGTGGCGGGCGAAGCGGTTGTCGGCCAGCAACTTGTTGGCGCCGTCGCGCTGGGCCTTGGCGTTTTTCCTGCCTCCGCCCTTGGCCATCTCTGCTCCCCAACTTCTCCCTGGACCTTCCGACCCTAGGGAGCTGCCGGTACCCTCGCTGCATGGCCATCGTCTCCTCGGGATCCCCGCAGCCACCCCAGCCGCGGCTGGTGGATCCCACCCCCGTTGCCCGGGAGGATGGCCTGCGACCCAGGCGTCTGGCCGAGTACATCGGCCAGAGTGAGCTCAAGCAGGTGCTGGCGATCGCAGTGGAGGCCACCCGGGCGCGCCAGGAGGCCCTCGACCACGTGCTGCTGTACGGCCCCCCTGGCCTGGGCAAAACCACCATGGCCCTGGTGCTGGCCGAGGAGCTGGGGGTGCGTTGCCGCATCACCAGCGCGCCCGCCCTGGAGCGCCCCCGCGACATCGTTGGCCTGCTGGTCAACCTGCAGCCCCATGAGCTGCTGTTCATCGACGAGATCCACCGGCTCAATCGGGTGGCTGAGGAGATCCTCTATCCGGCGATGGAAGACTCTCGGCTCGATCTCACCGTGGGGAAGGGTTCCACGGCCCGCACCCGCAGCCTGGAGCTGCCCCCCTTCACCCTGGTGGGGGCAACCACCAGGGCCGGCTCCCTGAGCTCGCCGTTGCGGGATCGATTCGGCCTGATCCAGCGGTTGGAGTTTTATGGTCTTGAAGACCTGCGGGCGATCGTGGAGCGGGCGGCGGGCCTGTTGGGGATAGCCCTGGAGGCGGATGCGGCCCTGGAGGTGGCCCGTCGTTGCCGCGGCACCCCCCGCATCGCCAATCGGTTGCTGCGGCGGGTTCGCGATGTGGCTTCGGTACGGGGCCATGGCCGCATCAGTCCGGCGCTGGTGGCCGAGGCCCTGAGCCTGCATCGGGTCGATGACCGGGGCCTCGACGCCAGTGACAGGCGCCTGCTGACCCTGATGCTGGAGGCCTATGGCGGTGGGCCCGTGGGCCTCGACACTCTGGCGGCAGGCCTGGGCGAAGATCCAGCCACCCTCGAGGCGGTGGTTGAGCCCTACCTGCTGCAACTTGGCTTTCTGCAGCGCACCCCCCGGGGACGGCTGGTCACCTCGGCGGGTCGCCGCCACCTGGGCTGGCCAGCCCAGGTGGCGGCATGAGCGGCACCCTTCCATGATCGACATCCTCCGATGATCGATTCCCTGCTCGCCCTGCTGCTGGGCCTGCACCTGCTGATGGCCCCGGCTGGCCTCCCTGCCCAGCCGCCCCTGCCCCAGCTCTTTGACCAGGCCCTCAGTGCCAGCCGCCAGGGGCGCTTCGCCGAGGCCCTGCCCCTCTGGAACCAGGTGCTGGAGGTGGCTCCGAACGATGCTGCGGCCTGGAGCAACCGGGGAAATGTACTGCTGGCCCTGGGCGACCCCCGCTCGGCCATAGCCGACCAAACCCGGGCGATGGCCCTCGATAGCGTGAGCCCCGATCCCCATCTCAACCGGGGTACGGCCGAGGAGGCCCTGGGAGACTGGGCCGCCGCCGAGGCTGACTACCGCTGGATCCTGGAGCGGGACTCCGGCGATGGGGGCGAGCCGCGCGCTTCGGCGCTCTACAACCTTGGCAATGTGCAGGGCTCCCTGGGCGACTGGCAGGCGGCGCGCCGGTGCTTCGAGGCGGCCTCCCTGGCCCGGCCCGGCTTCGCCATGGCCCGCTCCAGTGCGGCCCTTGCCGCCTTTCAGCTCGGGGAACGGGCCGATGCGGAGCGGGAGCTGCGCAACCTGATCCGCCGCTACCCCCTGTTCGCCGATGCCCGCGCCGGTCTGACAGCTCTGCTGTGGCAGAAGGGGGCCAGTGGCGAGGCGGAGAGCAACTGGGCCGCCGCCTCCGGTCTCGATCCCCGCTACCGGCAGCAAGAATGGTTGCGATCGACGCGGCGCTGGCCCCCCGAGCCGGTGGAAGCTCTGGCGCAATTCCTGGCCCTGGCCTCCTGAATGACGGCGACATCCTGCAGATTGAACTGGCAAGAGCTCGGCCTTGAGGCGGACCTGGCAGAGGGGTTGCCGGAGTTGATCCTGCTGCGGCGCCACATTCATCGCCATCCGGAGCTGAGCGGCCATGAGCAGCAGACGGCCGCTCTGGTTGCCGGAGAGCTGCGGCGCTGGGGCTGGGATGTGCGGGAGGGGGTCGGGCGTACGGGCGTACTGGCGGAGCTCGGCCCGGCCCGGCCCGGCCCCCCCCTTGTGGCCCTGCGGGTGGATATGGATGCCTTGCCGGTGGAGGAGCGCACCGGCCTCGACTACGCCTCCGCGCATCAGGGCCTGATGCATGCCTGTGGCCATGATCTGCATACCGCTGTGGGGCTGGGGGTGGCCCACCTGCTGGGGGGGCTCTGGCAGCGCCAGCCCCACCGGTTCACAGCCAGGGTGCGGTTGCTGTTTCAGCCCGCCGAGGAGACGGCCCAGGGGGCGGCCTGGATGAGGGCTGACGGCGCCATGGACGGGGTGGAGGCCCTCTTTGGTCTGCACGTCTTCCCAACCTTGCCGGTGGGCACGATCGGCGTGCGCAGCGGCAGCCTCACGGCGGCGGCGGGGGAGCTGGAGGTGGAGGTGCTGGGGGAGGGGGGGCATGGCGCCCGGCCCCACCAGAGCACCGATGCCATCTGGATCGCGGCGCGGGTGGTGAGTGGCCTGCAGGAGGCGATCAGCCGCCGCCTAGATGCCCTGCACCCGGTGGTGGTGAGCTTCGGGCGGATCGAGGGTGGCAAGGCCTTCAATGTGATCGCAGACCATGTGCGCCTGCTGGGCACGGTGCGCTGCCTCGACAACGAGCTGCATGCCCAGTTGCCGGGCTGGATTGAAGACACGGTGCAGGCCCTCTGCCGGGGCCACGGGGGCGAGGCGCGGGTGAGGTATCGCTGCATCTCTCCGCCGGTGCAAAACGACCCGGCCCTCACCCAGCTGGTGGCAGCTGCGGCGGTGGAGCTGCTGGGCCGCTCCCAGGTGCAGTGGCTCGAGCAGCCCTCGCTCGGCGCCGAAGACTTCGCCCAGCTGCTCGCCGGTACCCGCGGCACCATGTTCCGCCTCGGGGTGGCGGGACCGGCGGGCTGTGCCCCTCTGCACAACAGCTCCTTTGCCCCTGACGAGGCGGCCCTGCCGGTGGGGGTCCGGGTGCTTGCCCTGAGCCTGCTGCGTTGGATGGAGCAGCGACCATGAAAACCCGGCCCCTGTTGAGGGGTTTGTTGGCCCTCTCTTCCCCCCTGCTGATTTTCCTGTCCCTGCTGGTCCTGCTGCAGCGGCGGGGTGTGGATCGTCTGCCTGCCCTGCCCGCCCTGCTGATCGGTACGGGTCTGCTGGGGACCAGTCTGCTGGGCTGGCGCCGCCGCCGCCGCAACCTGCTGGCGGCCCTGGGCCAGGATGGATCCCAATGACCAGTTCTTCACCCGATCTCGCTGCCCTGCGCGAGGCGATCGCCTCCGGCGATCCCAGCCGGGCCATGCCGGCCCTGGCGGGCCTGCGGCAGGTGTCGGTTGAAGAGGCCGTGCCCCTGCTGCTGCTGGGCCTGGAGCAGGAGGTTTTCATGGTGCGCTCGCTCAGCTGCGCCGGCCTCGGGTTGAAGCAGAGCGAGGCGGGCTGGCATGCCCTGGTGCGCGCTATGCAGCACGACGGGGACGCCAATGTGCGGGCGGAGGCGGCCAACTCCCTGGTCAGCCACTCGCTGGAACGGGCCTGGCCAATATTGCGCGAAGCGTTCGCTGCAGATGGCCAGTGGCTGGTGCGCTGCAGCATCCTCTCGGCCATGGCCGAACAGGCCGAGATCAATCCGGCCTGGCTGCTGGAGCTGGCCTCACAGGCGATCACCGATGCCGATGGCACCGTGCGGGTGGGCGGAGCTGAGATCCTTGGCCGCCTGGTGCGGGAGCACGGCGATGGGGAGGCCCGCACCCTGCTGCAGCAGCTTCAGACTGACGCCGATCACCGGGTGGTGGCCGCGGCGCTGAACGGGTTACAGCCTTGCTAGGTTTCGCTTGTCACTAGGGGTGCCCCGCTGCCGGCCTAATCAGCTGTGCAGCCCCGGGCTGAGATCACACCCTCCGAACCTGATCCGGGTAATGCCGGCGCAGGGAAGTGGAACTGGATTGTGAGACCCTCTCAGGCTGCGCCCCGTCCTACCTGCAGCCCCATATGCGTAGCGCCTGGATCGAGAAGCGTCGCGGCACCGCCAACTACTCCCAGATGCACTATGCCCGCCAGGGCGTGGTGACAGAAGAGATGGCCTACGTGGCCAAGCGAGAAAACCTGCCCGAGTCGCTGGTAATGGAGGAGGTGGCCCGGGGCAGGATGATCATCCCTGCCAACATCAACCACCTGAATCTGGAGCCGATGGCTATCGGCATCGCTTCCAGGTGCAAGGTGAATGCCAACATCGGCGCTTCCCCCAACGCTTCCGATCTCGAAGAGGAGGTGGCCAAGCTGCGCCTGGCGGTGAAATACGGCGCCGATACGGTGATGGATCTCTCCACCGGAGGGGTGAATCTTGATGAGGTGCGCACGGCGATCATCAACGCTTCGCCGGTGCCGATCGGCACGGTGCCCGTTTACCAGGCGCTGGAAAGCGTGCATGGCTCCATCGAGAAGCTCGACGCCGATGACTTCCTGCACATCATCGAGAAGCACTGCCAGCAGGGAGTCGATTACCAGACAATCCACGCCGGCCTGCTGATCGAGCACCTGCCGCTGGTGAAGGGCCGCCTCACCGGCATCGTCAGCCGCGGCGGCGGCATCCTGGCCCAATGGATGCTCTATCACCACAAACAGAATCCCCTGTTCACCCATTTCGATGACATCATCGAAATCTTCAAGCGCTACGACTGCAGCTTCTCCCTTGGAGACTCCCTGCGGCCGGGTTGTCAGCACGACGCCTCCGACGCCGCCCAACTGGCGGAGCTCAAAACCCTCGGCCAGCTGACCCGCCGCGCCTGGGAGCATGACATCCAGGTGATGGTGGAGGGTCCGGGCCATGTGCCGATGGATCAGATCGAATTCAATGTCAAAAAGCAGATGGAGGAGTGCAGCGAAGCACCCTTCTATGTGCTCGGTCCCCTGGTCACCGATATCGCTCCCGGCTACGACCACATCACCAGCGCCATCGGCGCGGCGATGGCCGGCTGGTATGGCACGGCCATGCTCTGCTACGTGACCCCCAAGGAACACCTGGGCCTGCCCAATGCCGAGGATGTGCGCGAGGGCCTGATCGCCTACAAGATCGCCGCCCACGCCGCCGACATTGCCCGCCACCGCCCGGGGGCCCGCGACCGTGACGACGAGCTGAGCCGCGCCCGTTATGCCTTTGACTGGAACAGGCAGTTCGAACTCTCGCTCGATCCCGATCGGGCCCGCCAATACCACGACGAAACCCTGCCGGCCGATATCTACAAGCAGGCCGAGTTCTGCTCGATGTGCGGCCCCAAGCACTGCCCGATGCAGACCAAGATCACTGACAAGGATCTTGAAGGGCTCGAGCAGGTGCTGGCCGATCAGAAGGCGGAGGCCGCACCTGTCTGACACCAACTAGATGGCAGAATCACGGAGAAGCCAGGTCGACATGGACAGCTTCGCTCATGTCGACCTCAAAATCGCCAGCTATACTGCTGACTTGCGAACTCTTATTCCCAAGAGTTTAAAGCGCGAATAGTCCCCGCTTTTTTGCTCTATTATTTCAGGCCTGCCCTGGGGTTGCCAGCCGTTCGATGCAAGCAAATCTGAGAAGGCCTTGATCGCTTCGCTTTCGTTTATGCGAGGGTCAAGCGGTTCAATTGCTAAATATGCGGATTTTATGGATGTGCCATATTTTGTGGCGGCTTGTTTTGGGTCTGCCATGAATTGGAAATGGCGAGGATCTCTGAGTGGAAGGATCCTTGCGTCTGGACCTAAGGTGTAGCCAGCCTTTGCTCCAACTGTCCAGCTGCGAGTGACGATATTGCCTGGCATGCCGAAATCACTCCATAGCTGGTGTAGTGAACTCCAGTCTTGTAACTGCCAGTTGCGATCTATGGATAGGGGTTCCTTAGCCAAGGCTCTTGTAAAGATCGCTTCCTTGAATTGGAGGCCTACGCCGATTGCAGCGATCGAGAGAAGCATGGTGGTGGTTGCCCATGCTTTTTTGATAATTATTAAACGGTTCCGAGCTTGTTTTGAGGTCCATTGGCCCGCGAGGGGGAAGCCGAAAAGAAATCCGCTCATCGACCAGTGGGGCAGGGAGCGTTCGCTGACCAGTGCGATTAATAGGAACGCTACTGGCAGGACTAGGGTCAGCCAGCTGAATAGGGAATCGGCTGATGATCTCGTTTTAGATATCCCTTTTAGCGAGCAAGCCATCACCACGATCCAAGTGCCAGGCAGCAGATAGGCCATCTGACCGACCAGGGTCGACAAAAAATTCAAAGGGAAGAGCCTGAGCCCGGCGTTGCCAGCCCTGCTGGATTGAAAGCCAAAGGAAATCCAATCATGGGAGCCATTCCAGATGAGCACTGGCAGCAGGCCTGCCAGGCCCACAAGTATGGTTATAATAATTGCGGGAGATCGCAGCCATTCCCTATTCTTTTTATTGTAGAGGGTAAAAATGCAGATCGAAGCCAGGAAGGCGACGGCTTGATATTTAGATGCCAGGCTGAGTGCTAAAAATATGCCTGCAGCCCCATAGTGAAAGGGTTTTAGTCTATGGTTTGGATTAAGTATTCCTGGTAGTAAAATCCATAGTGTCGCTAAAAGACCAAAGTTAAGTGGACCATCGGGCACTACAAAAAGGCCTGCTGAAATCAGGAAGAATGGAGCGATTGAATACCAGGCAAGGGCCCAAAAGGCAGCTGATCTGTTGTATGCTTGGCGAGTGATATCATATATAAGCCAGCCGCTTGCTGTTCCAAGTAGCACATACGGAATCCGCAGAATGCTTGCTGAATTGCTGCCGGTGAGTAAATGGGTAAGCCCGGCGATTGTAAAGACTACCGGTGGATGGTCGAAGTAGGAAAGTGACCAATCGTGGGAGATGGAAATCGCATAGGCCTCATCTATGCCTGCTGGCCATATCAATGCGAGCAGAAGCCTTAGGGCTGTGAAGCCAATCAGAAGAAATGCCGCCTTTCTTGTCACGGTGATTCGTTTAATTGTGGCGAGCGCCAGGAAAATGCCTTAGCCACTGGAGTCCAATTATCATGAGCTTGGTTGGATTCAACGTCGCTGTGCTGTTTAGCATTTGCAAATGAAAAGCCCATGGCCGTAGCCATGGGCGGTATCTTTCGCCGAGGTAGGCGGATTAATCAGCCCAGGGCCTTTGCCTTGGTCACCACGTTGTCGACGCTGAAGCCGAACTTCTCGAGGCACACGGGGCCGGGGGCGGAGGCGCCGAAGCGGTCGATTGAGACGGTGTCGCCTTCAAAGCCGGTGTACTTGTGCCAACCGAAGCTGCTGGATGCCTCCACTACTAGGCGCTTGCGGCAGGCGGCAGGTAGCACACTTTCACGGTAGGCCTCGCCCTGCTCCTCGAACAGCTCCACGCACGGCATGGACACCACGCGCACGTTCTTGCCCTCGGCCCGCAATTGGGCTGCGGCCTTGGTGCAGAGCTCCAGCTCGGTGCCGGTGCCGATCAGGATCAGCTCCGGACTGCCGTCGCTGTCCTCCAGGATGTAGCCCCCCTTGGCCACATGGGACGCGGCCGAACCGGCCTGGTTGGCCATGGCCTGGCGGCTGAGGGCCAGCACCGTGGGACGCTTGCGGTTGGTGACAGCCACCTGGTAAGCGCCCATGGTTTCGTTGCCGTCGCCGGGGCGGATCACCAGCAGGTTGGGGATGGAACGCAGGTTTGCCAGGGTCTCGATTGGCTGGTGGGTCGGGCCGTCTTCACCCAGGCCGATCGAGTCGTGGGTGAGCACATAGATGCAGCCCAGCTCGCTGAGGGCAGATAGGCGCATGGCCCCGATCATGTAGCCGGCGAACACCAGGAAGGTGCCGCCGTAGGGGATGAGGCCGCTGCCGTGATACGCGATGCCATTCATGATTGCCGCCATGGCGTGCTCGCGTACCCCGAAGTGCAGGTAGCGGTTGGCTTCCGCGCCCTTCTGGAAGCTGGCCTCCCCCTTGATGTCGGTGAGGTTGGAGTGGGTGAGGTCGGCGGAGCCGCCGATCAGTTCGGGCAGGTTGGGGCCAAAGGCGTTGAGGGCGTTATAGGAATGCATCCTGGTGGCCAGACCCTTGTCTGCGGGGCTGAAGCTGGGCAGGGAGGCATCCCAGCCCTGGGGCAGTTCGCCGCGTAGCTGGCGTTCGAATTCGGCAGCCTCAGTGGGATAGTGGCTGCGGTAGGTAGCCAGGGTGGCGTTCCAGGCCGCTTCCAGGGCCTCACCGCGGCTGATGGCCTGGCGCCAGTGGTCGTAGGAGTCCTGGGGTACCTCGAAGAGCCCGTAATTCCAGTCGAGGGCCTTGCGGGTAAGCTCGGCCTCATCGGCTCCGATGGCTGCACCGTGGATGCCGGCGGTGTTGGCCTTGTTGGGCGAGCCGTAGCCGATTGTGGTGGTCACCTTGATCAGGCTGGGCTTGTCGCTGACCGCCTTGGCAGCCTCGATGGCCCGGGCGATGCCGGCCACATCGGTGTTGCCTTCAGGCACATGCTGTACGTGCCAGCCGTAGGCCTCATAGCGCTTCAGCACGTCCTCGGTGAAGGACACGGCGGTGTTGCCGTCGATGGTGATGTGGTTGTCGTCGTAGAGGGCAATGAGCTTGCCCAGGCCCAGGTGACCTGCCAGGGAGGCGGCCTCACCGCTGACGCCCTCCTGGTTGCAACCGTCGCCCATGATCACGTAAGTGTAGTGATCCACCAGCTCGCAGCCGGGCTTGTTGAACCTGGCGGCCAGGTGGGCTTCGGCGATGGCCAGACCCACAGCGTTGGAGATGCCCTGGCCCAGGGGGCCAGCGGTGACCTCGACGCCCGGGGTCTCGAAGGTTTCCGGGTGACCGGGGGTGCGACTGCCCCACTGGCGGAATTGCTTGATGTCCTCGAGGGTCACCGAGTCATAGCCGGTGAGGTGCAGCAGGGCGTAGAGCAGCATGCAGCCGTGCCCTGCCGAGAGCACGAAGCGGTCACGGTTGAACCACTTGGGGTTCCTGGGGTTGTGCTTGAGCACCTTGTCCCACAGTGCGAAGGCCATCGGCGCACAGCCCATGGGCAGCCCCGGGTGACCGGAATTCGATTTGTTGACCGCGTCGATTGCCAGGAAGCGGATGCTGTTGACGCAGAGCGACTCGAGGGAAGTGGTGGGAGCGGCGACCATGGCTAGGACAGGTGGGGAGGAGGGGGGAGGGTGCTCACGCCATGCGGCGGAAGGCCAGGCAGACGTTGTGACCGCCAAATCCGAAGGAATTGGAGAGCACCACGTTGAGGTTGTGTTCCCTGGCCTGGTTGGGAACCACATCCAGATCACAAGCTGGATCCGGATTTTGGTAATTAATCGTAGGCGGCACCAGGTTGTGCTCCATGGCCAGCACGGCCGCGACGGCTTCGATGCCGCCACTGCCGCCGAGCAGGTGGCCGGTCATCGACTTGGTGGAGCTCACCGGAATCCGGTAGGCCCACTCGCCGAGGGCGCTCTTGATGGCAGCGGTTTCGTTGCTGTCGTTGGCCTGGGTGCTGGTGCCGTGGGCGTTGACGTAGTCGACCGCCTCGGGCTCGAGTTGGGCATCCCGCAGGGCCAGGCGCATGGCTTGGGCTCCGCCGAGGCCGCCGGGGGTGGGGGAAGTGATGTGATGGGCATCACAGGTCATGCCGTAGCCCACCACCTCAGCGAGGATCCGGGCTCCGCGGGAACGGGCATGGTCCAGACTTTCCAGCACCAGAATCCCGGCTCCTTCCCCAATCACAAAGCCGTTGCGCTCGGCGTCAAACGGCCGGCTGGCGGTTGCGGGATCGTCGTTGCGGAAGGACAGGGCCTTGGCGCTGGCGAAACCTGCCACCCCAAGGGGGGTGATCGCCGATTCCGCCCCGCCGCACACCATGGCGTCCGCCAGGCCCAGCTGGATCAGCCGGTAGGCGTCACCGATGGCGTTCGAACCAGCTGCGCATGCGGTCGACACCGCGCTGCTGGGTCCCTTGGCCGCCAGGGCGATCGCCGTAAGGCCGGTGGCCATGTTGGGGATCATCATCGGCACACAGAACGGACTGACCCGATCCGGGCCCCGGTCTGCCAGCACGTGGGCCTGGATTTCCATCATCAGCAGTCCGCCCACACCGGATCCGATGGCGGTGCCGACCCGATCCTGGTTGCCGGCGTCGATCGTCAGTCCGGCGTCGGCCACAGCCTGTTTGGCCGCCACCACAGCGAACTGGCAGAAGCGATCCCAGCGTCTGGCCTCCTTCGGCTCCAGCCAGCCGGAGGGATCAAAATTTTTGACCTCTGCCGCAAAGCGGCAGGCGTGGCGACCCGCATCAAAGAGGGTGATCGGGGCCACGCCATTGCGGGCTGAACACAAACCCTCCCAGTAGCTTCTGACGTCGTTGCCGAGCGGCGTGACCGCGCCCATGCCGGTGACGACGACCCGCTGGAGTCCCTGCACCATGGAATGGCTCAGGCCTGCTTGTCCTGGATGAACTTGACGGCATCACCCACGGTGGTAATGCCTTCGGCCGCTTCGTCGGGAATCTCGATGTCGAAGGCTTCTTCCAGGGCCATCACCAGTTCGACGGTGTCGAGAGAGTCGGCGCCGAGATCGTTCTGAAAGTTGGATTCGGGCTTCACATCCCCCGAATCGACGCTGAGCTGCTCCGCAACGATCGAGCGCACTTTCTCGAAGATCGCTTCCTGGGACATGGCCGCTTTGAAATTCGCCGCACTCTACGGGTCGCTCTGCGGGCCATCCCCCTCCGTATGAACAAGGGTGACGGGGTGGCTGGCCCGCCCCTGCCACGCCTTGGGCTGTGGGTACGTTGGCGTCAAGCCGTCCTTCACCGGGCCATGTCCCACGCCGTCAAGATCTACGACACCTGCATCGGCTGCACCCAGTGCGTCCGGGCCTGTCCCCTCGATGTGCTCGAGATGGTTCCCTGGGATGGCTGCAAGGCCGGTCAGATCGCTTCCTCGCCGCGCACCGAAGACTGCGTGGGCTGCAAGCGCTGCGAAACCGCCTGCCCCACCGACTTCCTCAGCATCCGGGTGTACCTGGGCGACGAAACCAGTCGCTCCATGGGCCTGGCTTACTGAGTTTCGGGCTTTGGCCCCACTGCCCATAAGCTCAGGCCTGGCTCCATACCGGGCCTTTTTGTTGCGCCCCCCGCTGGCCCAGCCCTATGTGCGGCATCGTTGCCCTGATCGGATCGCGGGATGCGGCTCCCCAGCTACTGGAGGGTTTGCGCCAGCTGGAATACCGCGGCTACGACTCGGCAGGGATCGCCACGGTTGATTCCGAGAACGGGCTGGCCCCAGGCCGGCTCCACTGCCTCAAGGCCGAGGGCAAGCTGGTGAATCTCACGGCCCGTTTCGAGGCCGAGGGTGCCCCGGGTCACTGTGGCATCGGTCACACCCGCTGGGCCACCCACGGCAAGCCTGAAGAGCGCAATGCCCACCCCCACCTCGATGGCAGCGGCCAGCTGGCGGTGGTGCAGAACGGCATCATCGAGAACCACCGCAGTCTGCGGGAAGAGTTGCAGGCCGAAGGGGTGGTGTTCCGCTCCGAGACGGACACCGAGGTGATTCCGCACCTGCTGGCGCGGCAGCTGGCGCGGTTCACGGTGGAGGGTTGCAAGCCCAGCGGGCCCCTGCTGCTGGAGGCGGTGCAGCAGGTGTTGCCCCTGCTGCAGGGGGCCTATGCCCTGGCGGTGGTGTGGGCCGAGGCCCCCGGGGCCCTGCTGGTGGCGCGCCGGGCGGCTCCGCTGTTGATCGGCCTGGGGGAAGGAGAATTCCTCTGCGCCAGCGACACCCCGGCCCTGGCTGGCTTCACCCGCACGATCCTGCCGATGGAGGATGGCGAGGTGGCCCTGCTCACTCCGCTGGGTATCGAGCTCTACGACCAGGCCGGCGGGCGGGTGCAGCGCAACCCCAGCCTGCTGAGCGGCACCGAGCACGTGGCCGATAAGCGCAGCTTTCGCCACTTCATGCTCAAGGAGATCCACGAGCAGCCGGAAACGGCGGCGCTCTGGGTGGCCCGGCACCTGCCCCAGCCGCTATCCGGCCAGGCCTGCCCCCTGGTGGCCCTGCCCCTGCCGGCGGAGGTGTTTGAGGGGGTGGAGCGGATCCAGATCCTGGCTTGCGGCACCAGTCGCCATGCGGCTCAGGTGGGGGCCTACCTGCTGGAGCAACTGGCAGGAATCCCAACCAGCGTGTTCTATGCCAGTGAATTCCGCTACGGGCCTCCGCCCCTCTCCACCCACACCCTCACGATCGGCGTAACCCAGTCAGGGGAGACGGCAGACACCCTGGCGGCCCTGGCGATGGAGCAGGAGCGGCGTCAGCTGATCCCTGATCCAGCTTTTGCCCCCAGGCTGCTGGGGATCACCAACCGGGCGGAGAGCTCCCTGGCCCGGATGGTGGACCACATCCTCGACATCGGGGCGGGCATCGAGGTGGGGGTGGCAGCGACCAAAACCTTCCTGGCCCAGTTACTGGCTTTCTACGGCCTGGCCCTTGCCTTTGCCGAGCGCCGGCTGGGTCATCCGGGGCAGCATGGGCCGGGCCCGGGCTGCAGCCGCGCCGGCCTCGAAGCCCTGGTGGCCCAGTTGCGTCAGTTGCCCCAGCAGCTGGAAGCCCTGGTCGCTGACCACGACCAGCGCTGCGCCGGCTTGGCCCATCGGTTTGAGGGCACCCAGGATGTGATTTTCCTGGGCAGGGGCATCAATTACCCGATTGCCCTGGAGGGTGCCCTCAAACTCAAGGAGATCAGCTACATCCATGCCGAGGGCTATCCGGCCGGGGAGATGAAGCACGGCCCCATTGCCCTGCTGGACGCCAAGGTGCCGGTGGTGTCGATAGCCATGCCCGGCATGGTGTTTGAAAAGGTGCTCAGCAATGCTCAGGAGGCCAAGGCCCGGGATGCGGAGCTGATTGGCGTGGCTCCTAATTGCCCGGATGCGGAGCTGTTTGATCTGTTGTTGCCGGTTCCGGTGGTGGATGAGTTGCTCAGTCCGCTGCTCACGGTGATTCCGATGCAGCTGCTGAGCTACCACATCGCCGCCCACCGCGGCCTGGATGTGGACCAGCCGCGTAACCTGGCCAAGAGCGTCACTGTGGAGTAGCTGACGCGCCGGCTGGGGCGACGTTCGTGCGGCCGTAGCGATCCTCAAAGCGCACGATGTCGTCTTCGCCCAGGTAGGGGCCGCTCTGAACCTCGATCATCTCCACCGGGATTTTGCCCGGGTTGGTGAGCCGGTGCCGGCAGCCCAGGGGGATGTAGGTGCTCTGGTTTTCGCTGACCAGCTCCTGCTGGCCATCCTTTTCCACCAGCGCCGAGCCCTGCACCACGACCCAGTGTTCAGCTCTGTGGTGATGCATCTGCAGCGAGAGGCTGGCGCCGGGGTTGACCACGATCCGCTTCACCTGCCACCGGGAGCCCTCGGTCACACCGTCATAGGAGCCCCAGGGGCGATAGATCTTGCGGTGGGCCTTGCTCTCCGGGGCCCCCTGGCGCTCCAGCAGCCCCACGATCCCCTTTATGTCCTGGGCCCGATTGCGGTGGGCCACCAGCACCACGTCGTCTGTCTCCACCACCACCAGGTCTTCAACGCCCAGCCCCACCACCAGGCGGTGCTCACTGCGCAGGTAGCAGTTGCGGGAGTCTTCGTGGATCACCCTGCCCCGCAGCACATTGCCCTGGCCGTCCCGGTCGGCGGTATCCCAGAGAGCGCTCCAGCTGCCCACATCACTCCAGCCCGCCTCCAGGGGCAGCACGGCCCCGCGGTCGGTGCGCTCCATCACGGCCACATCGAGGGCGACATTGGGGCAGGCGGAAAAAGCTTCCCGTGCCAGCCGCAGGAAGTTGAGGTCGGCGCTGTCCTGTTCCAGGGCCAGCCTGCAGGCGCTGACCACCTCCGGGGCAAGCCGTTCGAGTTCCGCCAGGATGGCACTGGCCTTGAACAGGAACATGCCGCTGTTCCAGGTGAAGCGGCCGGTGGCCAGGAACTGTTCGGCGGTGGGGCGATCGGGCTTTTCCACAAACCGGGCGATCGGCACGGGCTGGGTGACGCCGCCGAGTGGTTCGGCGGCCTCGATGTAGCCGTAGCCGGTTTCCGCTGCGGTGGGCACGATCCCGAAGGTCACCAGCTGGCCGGCTTCCGCGGCAGCTGCACCAGCCATCACCGTGTCGCGGAAGGCCGTGGCGTTGCGGATCGCGTGGTCCGCCGCCAGGACCAGCAGCAGGGGATCTTCGCCCTGGGCCGTGGCCTGCAATGCCGCCACCGCCACCGCCGGGGCGGTGTTGCGCCCAACCGGCTCCAGCAGGATCCCCGCCGGTTCGACGCCGATCTGGCGCATCTGTTCGGCCACGATGAAGCGGTGATCTTCATTGCAGATCAGCAATGGCGCAGCCAGCCCCACCAGGCCATCCAGTCGCTGCTGGGTCTGCTGAAGCAGGGTTTCCTCGCCGCCGCCTGCCAGGGGCCAGTATTGCTTCGGGTAGCTGGCGCGCGAGAGGGGCCACAGCCTGGTGCCCGTGCCACCGCAGAGGATCACCGGAACCAGGGTGGTGACTGCCATTGGAGCGCCTGAGCTGGATCCATTCAAAGCCATCTGGTCACTGCGGGCCAGCTCAGAGGTCCAGTAGCCCCGGCGGTGGGGTGATGCCGATCCAGCCCTCCGCCAGGTGCACCTCAGGCACGATCGCGCTCACAAAGGGGATCAGCAGCCGGCGGGCCCCGGTTGGGGTGTCCTGCTCCACCTCGAGCAGGTCGTTGCCGGCATGGATCAGGTTGCACACCCGGCCAATCGGCCGTTGTTCCTCCAGGAGGCGCACCTCAGTTCCCACCAGATCGAGCAGGTGAAATTCGCCCTGGGCCAGCTTGGGCCGGTCATCGGCCCGCACCAGCAGTTCGGCCCCCACCAGGGCCTCAGCTGCAACGCGGCTGTCCACGGCGGCCAGGCTCACCACGAACAGCTCCCTCCCCGGCAGGCGGCGGCCGCCGAGCAGGGCCACCTCCTGCGGGGTTTGTCCCTTGCGCTGCACCCAGCGGCGACCGGCCTGGGTGAAGCGCTCTGGGAAATCGCTCAGGGGCAGGACGCGCAGCTCGCCCTTCAGGCCCTGGGCGGCCACAAGCTTGCCCACCACCATCAGCTCCAGAGCCGCTTCCATGGCTGAATCCTTGGCCATCAGAGTGCCCTTTGCACCGATAATGGGTTCGCGCCTCACCTCCTGATCATGGTCGAAACGCCGATCCTGCCTGGCACCACTGTCGTGGTGCGTGACGGCCGCTCCATCTACAACGGCTACCGGGGCTTTGTGCAGCGCATCAGCGGTCAGAGAGCTGCCGTGCTGTTCGAAGGAGGTAACTGGGACAAATTGGTGACCATGCCGATCAAGACCCTAGAGCAGGCCTGATGGTTGCCAGGGCTGCCCGGGCGGCCGCCTGTTCGGCGCTGCGCCGGGAGGGGCCCAGCCCGGTATGGCTGGGCAGGCCAAGGATCTGCACCGTGCAGCCGAAGCGCTGGGGGTCGCCGTGGACCTGGCTGCGTTCGGTGCAGCTGTACCGGGGCAGCCCCAGGCCCCGGCCCTGACTCCATTCCTGCAGGGCCGATTTCCAGTTGTGGCGATCGGGATCGCTCAGCAGTTCGGCGGCGCTGCGCTGCCAGTGGGGGGTGAGCCAGCAGTGCACCGCTTCCAGGCCGCCCTGGCCGGCCCCCCAGGCCTGATACAGCCCCCCCAGCAGGGCCTCGCAGCATTCCGCCCGTACGGTAACCCGCCCCGCACTGTCGTTACTGGCCATCGGCCCGAGCAAAAGAACTGAATCAATGCAGCAGCGCTCGCCGATTTCAGCCAGCCAGCGGTCGCTTACGAGCTGGGCCCTCAGGGCCGACCAGCGTCCCACCCCCAGGCCGGGGTGATGCCGCTCCAGGAATTCGGCCGCTGCAAGCCGTAGGACGGCATCGCCCAGAAACTCCAGACGCTCGTGGTTGTGGGCCCGACCCGCAGAGGTGTGGGTGAGGGCCTCGTCGATCGGGCTCAGGTCGCGGTTGCCGCACTCCAGGCCCAACGACCGGAGGAAGGCGACCAGTTGCTGGTGGCGCTCGGGCCGCATGGCTGGCTCTGGGGAAGGGGGGTGAAAGCAGGCCGTAAGCCGGGTTCTGTTCTCCCATCAGCTTGCTGATGGGGGGTGATCATCTGTCTGGGACCGCCGTTGCCGGCGGCCTCGAGCGGCGCACTTGAATCGGGACGGGTGTCATGGCCAACCGTTGTCCCTGGGCCTTGCTCCCAGCCGGGGTTTACCGAGCCAGCACCTCTCGATGCTGCTGGTGCGCTCTTACCGC
>JAYKGS010000085.1:0-7838 GCA_035284945.1 Synechococcus sp. | reverse complement strand
CTGACGAAGTCGAGATTGAGGCGGCTCCAGGGGTTTTAACCATCAGGCCATCGGCTCATCCGAGGGCGGGCTGGGCAGAGGCGGCGTCGGCGTTCCAGCCGGAGGGCCTTCTCGATGAGATGAGCTCCACACGGTTTGATGATGAGGAGTGGTCCTGGTGACCGACGAAAATATATTAAGAGGCGATATCTTTCTTGTCGCCCTGAATCCCACTCGCGGTTCTGAAATCAGAAAGACAAGGCCTTGTGTCATCGTTTCGCCGGATGAGCTGAATTCTCACCTACGCACTTTCATCGTTGCACCACTCACAACTGGTGGCTATCCGTACCCTTTTCGTGTGCGTTGCACGTTTGATGGTAAAGACGGTTACATTGTGGCTGACCAGCTGAGGGCTGTAGACAGGGAGCGCCTTGTCAAGCATTTGGGCAGACTATCGGAGACTACGCTCAATGAGCTGCTGGGTGTTCTTCAGGCGATGTTTGCTGTGTAGAGGCCTGGCTAACGACGCAATACACCTGCCCCGCACCCTACGGTCATGCACCTATCGAATAGCCTTGGCTGCAGATCCTGCGGGCAGGTGATCGCTGGCGTTAGCGGCACTCCCAAAGGCTGAATCGCAGTAGAATCGCCTTGAAGGCCTCCGATCTCAGCTTCATGTCATTATCTCTTCACCAAATCGAAGAGCAGGCTCGGTCACTCTCAGCAGAGGATCGGGCAAAGCTTGCGGAATTTATGCTGGAATCACTTCACACTTCGGTCGAAGAAATAGAAGCGGCATGGTCTGAGGAGATTGCCCTGAGGATTGACGCATTTGAAAAAGGAGATATTTCTGCGTATTCAGCAGAGCAAGTATTTGCAGAAGCCCGTCAGATCTTGCAGTGAATCGTGTTCAATTTGTTGAGCCTGCAAGGCTTGAGGTTCTCGCGGAAGTTGGCTACTACCATAGAGTTGAAGCAGGGCTTGGAACCAAGTTTCTTGAAGCTGTTGAGGATGCTACAGCTCTTGCTCTCGCATACCCATTGGCAGGCTTACCAGCGAAACTATAGAACGCGGCGTGTATTTATCAGGGATTTCCCATTTTCACTGGTCTATCGCTCAAACGAACAGGGAATCACAATCTATGCGCTGGCTCATCATTCACGCAGACCAGGTTATTGGCGGAGTCGCACAGATGTCCGCTAACATCAAGGTACAGAAGACGGGTGTGGAGGTTGCCTCCTATGCCGAGGCCATGCCCCCTTCGGATCTTGAGCGTTAGGCAGACCAAACGGCCGTTGCCCGAGCGTATCTCTTGGGATACAATGGGGCATGATCGAAATTCGGGAGACGTCTCCCCTTGGGCAATTCAGGCGATATCCGCCCTGTCGGAGAGGGCGTATCAGAGCTGAGGATCCATTACGGCCCCGGTTATCGGATCTATCTGACCAGGCAAGGAGATACCGTGGTCATTCTGCTGGCAGGTGGTGATAAGAGTTCTCAAGACCAGGACATTCGGCTCGCCAAGGAACTTGCTCGAAATCTCTAGGAGAAGCCAATGACTAAAACCACCACCACAATCTGGGATCCATCCGCACACCTCAGCAGGTCTGATGATGTCGCAGCTTATTTGGAGGCTGCACTTCAGGATGGAGATCCTCAGCTGATTGCAGCGGCCTTAGGCGATATAGCCAGGGCAAAAGGTATGAGCCAGGTTGCACGTGATGCTGGCCTAGGCAGGGAGAGTCTGTATAAGTCTCTATCGTCTTCGGGAAATCCTGAGCTGGCAACTGTATTGAAGGTGATCTCGGCGCTGGGTTTGGAGCTGCATGTGACTGCTACTGACAAGGCGAAGATGACTGTCTATCCGGCCCCTTGAGTGGACAGGCCTCCACTTGCACTTTGCTTCGCCACCTGAAGTTCCCTGCCTGCCACTCAGGGGCAGCGTTAGGACCATCAGAAGGCCCGAATAGTGGCGCGCATATGGGTGCGATCTCACCTGGAGCGGATATGATGTCATGGGAGGTACCTACATGGTCAGCGTGCTCGTAGACAAAATGGATGCGATACGACAGTCGTGCAAGAACTATAATGTCGTTCGTCTAGATATTTTCGGCTCCGCCTTACGCGAAGATTTCGTGCCGGACCGGAGCGACATCGACTTCCTTGTTGACTTCGGACCCATGTCCCCGTTTGACAAACCGGATGCGTACTTCGGCTTACTTAATGAGTTGCGCAACATTCTCGAGACGGAAGTTGATCTAGTGATGGTCGGCGCGCTCAAGAACCGTTACATCCGCGACGATGTCAACCGCACGAAGCAGCAGATCTATGCAGCGTGATTCCTGCGCCTATCTTGCTGACATCCTGGAGTCCTGTGACGCAATTTCCACAGCACTCTCTGGCATGCAAATTGACGACTACCTCAGTAATCGTCTCGTGCGGTCATCGGTGGAGCGGGAGTTCACCATCATCGGTGAAGCAGTTCTAGCCCTGTCGCACAAGGCGCCGGATATCCTTGAATCCATCACCAATGCACGGCGAATAGTAGACTTCCGAAATCGGCTGACCCATGAATATCCAACTATCGACGATGAACTGGTTTGGGCGCTCGCAATGGTTGACCTACAGGTTCTCAGAAGAGAGTGCGCTGCACTGCTCTCTCAGCTCGATTCTGCGGACTAACATCAAGATCCAGCAGACGGGGCCATGGATGCCTGTTAATTGCACAGTGGAACTCGCCCCCCGCTGATCTTGGCGTTGGCTGATCTTGGCGTTGAATTACTACGCGCCTGCCAGGCTGGGTAGGAGATGCTCCTGTAGAGGCTGCTGGCATGGCAAACCGCATCACGACCCCCACGGCGAAGGCGACGAACTTCAGGGCAGGGGCGGCCGCTGGTGGCCTGGCGGCTGCCCTGCTGGCGGCACTGCACGCTGGGGCCTGGGCCGAGGCGGGCGTCCGCGCCGACTACCTCTGCAAGGGCCGCTTCGATGCCAGTGAGGTCACCGCGTTCTATTTCAATGGCACCCCCAGCGCCGTTGTGCTGCTGGAGGGGGAGGGGGCGACGCTCCTGCCCCAGGCCAAGGGCGCCAGTGGCGCGCGCTACAGCGATGGCGCGCAGATCTTCTGGGTGAAGGGGGAGCGGGCCAGCTGGCAGACGGGCCAAGCCGCCGCCCGCAGCTGCGAACCCCGGCCGCGCTGAGTGCCCTCTCCATAGGATGCGGAGTGGCATCGGCACCTGGCGCGCTGAAGATCGGACCCTCCACACATCCAACAGCTGGGTGGGCAGAAGCGGCTGCAGCATTGGAGCCACATGGTCTTCTCGATGAGATGACCAGCACCCGACTTGATGTCGAAGACTGATCATGGTGAAAGAAGGAGCTGTCGCAAGGGGTGATATCTCTGTCCTGTTCCCCTGAATCCCACGCGTGGATCAGAGATCAGGAAACAAGGCCATGCGTTGTCATCTCGCCTGATGAGTTGAATGCTCATCTCCGCACATTCATCGTTGCACCGCTAATCCAGCATTCACCCTTTGCGACCTTGTGATCCCCAGCGTTAGCTTGACGGTATCTCCGAGGTGGTGACACAGCGATGGAATCACGGGATCCGATCAGGGATTTCTTCACCTTCCTGCTCGGAGCCATGCTCCTGTCGATGGGGGCGTTGATCGGCAGCGGCGGCTTGATGTTCCGTTCGCTCAGGAGTTACGACGCTGAAAAGGAACGAAAAGAGCGTTGAGGATCTGATCTCCTAGCTGGAGGGGCCGGCGGGGTGAGCGCCTGCAACTTATGTCCGAAGCCCAAGCTTCCGTAGGGTCTCTGCTTAGTGCTCAATGGATTCAGAGCCAAGGCTCAACCCCACTGAAATTTTCAATCGTCGGCTGCCAATGCAATTCAGCCTAGGGAAATCCTTGGCTCTGGCACCGCCTAGCCCTACCAGCCCCCAAAGCAGTCATTGAAGAAACCGGCACAACAATTAAGCATATCAAAGGACACTCTACGGATCGAGCTGCAAGCCCACGCCTATGCGCTCTAATCGCAGAAGCACTTGCCGAGTGTGAATTCCTCACCATTCATTGCTAAACCGCAAACACGGCCGAACCCTGCCAACCAGCTCTTTCAACCCGTGGACGCACAAGGATTTGAAGTTTAGCTTTTCAAAGCTCGTTACCCCTTTCGTAACCTATGTGACTAACAATCGTTCACCAATTAGATACAAGTCTGCCTGTCAATTGCATGCTGCTGACATCGCTTTGCCCGCTGTTTATCATTGATGAGTCTGCACCGATGGCATGGGACTGGATGCGCTGAACGAGCTCGTAGCTCTTTCGCAGGTGGATGACCTGGCCGAGATGATGGACCAGGTGCTGCGCATTGACGCAGACGTCAACCAGGCATTCGCCTTGCTGCATCGCCTGCGCGACTCCAGGCCGATGCAGCGCAGTCTGAGCGTGCTGCAGGCCGATCCGGAGGCGAAGGCTCTGATCCGCAGCCGCGCCGTGATGCCACCGCTTGATCCCGACCAGCTGCTGAGGTTGCCCAAAGGCAGCCTGGGCCAGGTGTTCGGAACCTTGATCCGCGCTTTGGACTACAACCCGGATTTCTATGCGTCGCCGGAATACTTCAACAACCTCGAAACCGATGCCGACTATGTGAATTACCGAACACTCGCCACCCACGATCTGCACCATGTGCTCACGGGCTTCAATTTCGATCCCTCCGGAGAACTTGGTGTGATCAGCGTCAGTGTTGCCCAGTACGGCGCCCCCGGCTTGGCGTTCATCAGCTGGGTCACGGTGCTTGCCACCTGGATGGGTGCCAAGACCTTCTACACACAGATCGACTCCGAGAGCGAGCTGATCAACTCCCCGCGCTATAAGCTGGGGTTGATTGAGCAGGGCATGGCAATCGGTGACTCCGCCCGACCCTTGTTTGCCCTCGACTGGCCAGCTCTGCTCAGCCGCGATCTCGAGGAATTGCGCCGGGAGCTGGGGGTGGTGCCGGTGCGGGAAGGTCCAGCGAGCTGGATGTCGCGGCCGGAGCTGATGGCCGCTCTGGCTTGATCTTGGGGAGCGCAGTCGGCTATTCGATCCCTATTCCTGCAGACGCGGCAGCAGCTGCACCAGGTTGCAGGGGCGGGTGCCGCTATCGAGCTGGGCCTCAATCAGCCGATCCCAGGCGGTTTCCACCGCATCCAGAGAGCCTGGCAGCACGAAGATCACCGTGCCGTTGGCCACCCCGGCCAGGCACCGACTCTGGAGGCTGCTGGTGCCGATCGTGTCAAACGACAGCACCCGGAACAGCTCGCCAAACCCTTCGATCGTTTTATCCAGCAGGGGCACCACGGCCTCAGGGGTGCCGTCCCGTCCGGTGAGCCCCGTGCCGCCACTGCTGATCACCACCTGGACATCCGGATCGGCGATCCAGCGGCTCAACTCGGCACGGATCCGATAGCGGTCGTCCGGCACAAGCCTTCGCTCCGCCAGGTGATGGCCGGCGGCCTCAAGCCTGGCCTGAAGGGCATCACCGCTGTGGTCAGCTTCCAGGCTGCGCGTGTCCGACACCGTGAGCAGGGCAATGGCAAGCGTCATGCCGCCACCGCCTCCACGATGCTGATCGGCGCAGCCGTGGGGTGGATGGCGACCAGCCGCAGACCTGCTCGCTGCAGCAGCTGGGCGTATTCGCTGGGGGTGCGCTCCCGGCCTCCCTCGGTCATCACAAGCATGTTGAGATCAAGCAGCTTGCCGGGGGAGGGATCGTTACCTGCGGGAATCACCTGCTCAAGGATCAGCACCCGTCCCCCCACGGCCAGGGCTGCGCGGATCAGCCCCAGGATGGTGATACAGGCCCCATCGCCCCAGTCGTGAAGAATGTGCTTGAGCAGATAGGCGTCGCCGCCGGAGGGCACGGCCTCGAAGAAGTCGCCCCCGGCCACGCTCAGCCGACCCTCCAGCTCGGCTGTCAGGGTCACCGGAGCCACCACCGCCGGCTGGTCGTAGAGGGTGCCGCGCAGCTGGCCATGGCGCCGGAGCACCGCCTTGAGCAGCTCGCCGCGGCCACCACCCACATCCACCAGGTGCTCGATCCCGCCGAAGTCGTACGCCTCCAGGAAAGCCCCTGTCTCCACCCTGGAAAAGTCGCCCATGGCGGCAGCGAAGATCTCCCCCCGCTGGGGATGGTTGGCATACCAGCTGAAGATCGGCTCACCGAAGCGATGCGGGAAGGCATTTTCGCCACTGCGCACGCTGTGGAGCAGCTCGCCCCAGGCCTCATAGTGCTCGCCGCCGAGCATGCGCACGAACTGGCGCTGGGAGCCGGGATGGTCGCTGCACAGCAGCTCGGCCAGTGGCGTCAACGCGAAGCAGCGCGGGGCCCGCTCCTCAAACACCCCGAGGCTGGCAAGGCCCCGCAGCAGACGGAAGAGGCTGTCTGGGTCGGCGCCGACGGCCTCGGCCAGCTCCTGCACGGGGCGCTCCCGCTCGACCAGCTGGTCAGCCACCCCCAGTTCGGCGGCCACATGGAGCATCTGACTGACCCAGTACCCCGTGGCGAGCTGGATCAACTGGAGGGTCTGGTCCATGGGTGTCCCGGAGGTGCCAGCCTGAGGCTATGGCCCCCGTAGGTGTCTGCTCCCGTGTCGATGACCACCCGAGCCCATCCGCCCCTGGAACAGGGATCGACCATCGAGGTGCTCCTGTTCGCCGTCCTGCGGGAGCGGGCGGGCTGGGAACGGCGCCGGGTCCCCCTGAGCCCCGGAATCTGCGCCGCGCAGCTGTGGCAGGCCCTGGGCCTCGGCGCCGGCGACCTGCCGTCCACCGTGCGAGTGGCAGTGAACCAGGCATTCGCTGACCCACTGCAGCCCCTGGCGGCCGGCGATGAACTGGCCTTCCTGCCACCAATCAGCGGTGGCTGAAGCAGGGGGCCGATGAACCTCAGGATCGATCTGCACTGCCACGCCTTTGAGCCCCACACCTGCCTGCAGCAATGGCAGGGCAGCCTCCCGGACCAGGCAGCCGCAGAAAGCATGTTTCTCGGCAGGATGCGCGCCGCGGCCACCGACGGCACACCCCTGCAAGCCCTGGAGCTCGAGCACTATCCCGGCATGACCGAACGCCAACTGCACCACCTGGCCAGCGACTGCTGCGCGCGCCACGGGGTGGGCAGTTGCCTAATCCAGCATCGCGTCGGCCGGGTGCTCCCCGGCGAGGCGATCGTGCTTGTGGCCATCGGCGCCGACCGACGCGGCCCGGCCCAGCGCTGCTGCCAGGAGCTGCTGGAGGCGCTCAAACACGACGCCCCCTTCTGGAAACGGGAGTGGCGCACCGATGGCACGAGCGCATGGCTCAGCGGCAACACGCCGCTGTGAGTCACAACACCGGCAGCCGCAGCAGCTGGGCCCACAGCTGGGCACCCGCCTCCAGAGAACCCAGCTCCGCTGGGATCTCCAGCAGCAGATCGGCCCCCTGCAGCGAGCCGATCCGGGACGAGGCCTGGGAGCCTGCCACTCTTGCCAGCAGCTCTCCGGCCGGGCCCACCACCAGGGTCGCCCGGGCCAGCTCCGGCCGGCCGGCAGCGCGACGCAGCGGCGCCTCCAGCTGCACCTTCAGCCGCGGCAACGGCTGCGGCGCCGCCCCCTCCAGCCGTTGCAGCGCCGGCCACAGCAACTGCAGGGCCGTCACCGCCGCCGCCACCGGATTGCCGGGCAGGCCGAAGAACGGCACCCCCGCCACCTGGCCCCAGGCGAAGGGCCGGCCGGGCTTGAGAAACAGCTTCCAGAAGCGCACCTGGCCCAGCTCCTCCACCAGCGGCCGGATCCAGTCGCTGTCGCCGGCCGACACCCCACCGGTGCTCACCACCAC
>JAYKGS010000084.1:0-12898 GCA_035284945.1 Synechococcus sp. | reverse complement strand
AGCACCAGATAGGCGCGCAGCATCAGGGGACGATCCAGCAGCGCCGCCGCACGGCGGCGCGGCCGCCGGTGCATCAGGCCCGATTCGGGGGGCTCGGCCCCCAGGCCCAGGGCTGGGAGCAGATCGGTGCCCAGATCCACCGCCAGGATCTGCAGCACGGTCAGGGCCGCCGGGATCTGGAAGATCACCATGGCCAGGAACGGCGTCATTTCGGCCACGTTGCTGGCCAGCACATAGGGCAGAAACTTGCGGATATTGGCCACCACGCCGCGGCCGTAGCGCACCGCCATTACAATCGTGGCGAAATTGTCATCGAGCAGCACCACATCAGCGGCCTCCCGAGCCACATCGGTGCCCTCCAGGCCCATGGCAACGCCCACATCGGCGGCCCGCAGCGCCGGCGCATCGTTGACCCCATCCCCGGTTACCGCCACCACCTCGCCGAGGCTGCGGTATGCCTGCACCAGCCGCAGCTTCTGCTCGGGAGCCATGCGGGCAAACACCAGGCGGGAGCGATATTTCAACAGCTGGCGCAGCTGCACATCGCTGATCCGGTCGAGCTGGTCACCCTGGATCACCCGCACCGGATCGGCCTGGGCCGCAGCGCCGGGCAGGCCGCCATCGGCAGCGGGTGGATCAAGCAGGCCGATCTGGCGGGCAATGGCCTGGGCGGTGAGGCCATAGTCACCGGTGACCATGGTCACCTTGATGCCGGCCTCGTGGCACTGGCGGATGGCTTCAGGCACCTCGGGCCGGGGCGGGTCATAGAGACCGATCAGCCCCACCAGGGTGAGCTCCCGCTCCAGCAGCTCCGCCGGAGCCGCCAGCAGACTGCCCTCCAGGCAGCGCTGGGCCACCGCAATCACCCGGTAGCCCCGGCCAGCCAGGTCGTCATTGGCGGCAATCGCCTCGGCGCGTCCCTGCGGAGCGCAGCGGGCCAGCAATTCGAGGGGGGCCCCCTTGGTGATCAGCCGCAGGGCGCCATCGCTCTCGACGATCACACTCATGCGGCGCCGATGGGAGTCAAAGGGCAACTCCCGGCGGCGGGGCTGGCTCCGCTGCAGAGCCTCAATGCCGGGGTCGCGGGCCCATGCCGCCAGCAGCATGGCCGTCTCGGTGGGATCGCCAAGGGCGCGCACGGCCACACCGCTGAGATCCAGGCGGGCGTTGGAGCAGAGGCAGGCTCCAGCCAGCAGAGCGGCCTCATCGGCCGGCCCGGCCTGGGGCAGCCACAGGCCCTCCACCGCCATGCGATTGCAGGTGAGGGTGCCGGTCTTGTCACTGCAGATCACACTCACCGAACCCAGGGTTTCCACCGCCGAAAGCCTGCGCACGAGAGCGTTCTGGCCGGCCATGCGCTGCACGTTGATGGCCAGGGCCAGGGTGACGGTGGGCAGCAGGCCCTCGGGCACGTTGGCCACGATGATCCCCACCGCAAACACCAGGCTCTCCAGGGGGCCCATCCCCACGAACAACAGGCTGAGGCTGAAGGTGATGGCTCCCATTGCCAGGGCGATGGCAGTGATCGTGCGCACGATGTGCCCCACCTGCTGCTCCAGGGTGCTGACGCCGCGGGGGGTGGCAGCGGTGAGGTGGGCAACATGGCCAAACTCGGTTTCGGCGCCGGTGGCGTAGACGATGGCCTCGGCGCGCCCACTGGCCACGGTGGTGCCCGCCAGCACCAGGTTGGCGCGCTCACGGGTGGGCATGGGGGCGCCCTGGCCGGACTCCCCGGCAGCGATCGGATCAGCATGACGGGCCACCGGCAGCGATTCGCCGGTGAGCACGGCCAGATCGAGGCTGAGTTCAACGGCCTTGATCAGGCGGGCATCGGCAGGTACCTGATCCCCCTCCTCCAGCAGGATCCGGTCGCCGGGCACCAACAGCTCGGCGCTGAGTGAGACAGGCAGGCCATCGCGCCAGAGACGCACCTGGCGGGGCAGGGAACGCTTGAGGGCCTCGAGGGTGCGCTCGGCCTGGTAGTCCTGCCAGAAGGAAAACAGACCGTTGATCAGCACCACCGCCCAGATGGCCCAGCCGAGCTGGGGGGTCCCGGCCGCAAAGGCCAGGGCGCCGCCCACCCACAGCAGCAGGGCCATGAAGTGCACCAGCTGGTCAACGAAGCGCAGCAGCAGGGACCGGCGGCGCAGGCTCGGCAGGCGGTTGGGGCCGAACCGCTCGAGACGGCTGAGGGCCTCCCCCTGGCCCAGGCCTGCGGGCGTGCTCTGCAGCGCCGCCGGCACCGCGTCGGCGGGAAGGCACCAGATCGGCTGGCTGGCCGAAAGCAGCACGGAAGCGGAAGCGGAACGGGCTTCTCCATCTTGAACAGGCTCTGCCCGGGCGCCCACCCCGGTGCTGGGCAGATCAACCGAGCTGGACCGGTCGGCTCAGGCCATCAGGTCTTTGCGGAGTTTGCGGATGCGCTCCAGCAGCTCGGCCCGCTTCTGCTGCTTGAAGGCGTGGCGGGCCAGAAAATTGAGCACGGCTACCAGGCCCACCAGCTCCAGCAGCCCCCCGAGCAGGGGAATCTCGTTGATCGCCCCAAGGGTGGCGCCGGTGAGGCGCAGGGCCACTCCGGCCAGCCCCGCCAGAACCAGGATGCGCGCTGCAGGCAGCAGATCCGCGAGCGACTGGAGCCGGGCAGAGCCGAGCTTCTGCAGCAGCTGGTTGAGAAACTGCAGAGGCAGGCCTGGAGCTGCAGGGGAGGGGCTTTCGGCGGAGGGGCCAGGGGGAGTGGCAAGCTCCGCCAACGGGGCGGGGGGGGCCTGGGAAATCTCTGATGTAGCCGGCGGGGAAGGCAGCTCCAGAATTCCTGACCTCAGCAGCGCTTCTGAGGTCTGCTGGGCATTGACTTCAGCCAAGTCAGCGAGCGGCACAGACACAGGTCTTTATAGGCTGGAGTTCAGCTGGGGGCCAGCCCCTGCTCGTTGAAAACCCCCTCAAACAGCACCGAGCTCAGGTAGCGCTCACCGGAATCGGGCAGCACCACCACGATTGTCCGGCCGGCGAAGCAAGCCTCCTGGGCCAGCCTCAGGGCAGCGGTGGTGGCAGCGCCACAGGAGATACCGGCCAGGATGCCCTCCTCCTTCATCAGACGGCGGGCCATGGCCACGGCTTCCCCATCGGTGACGGTTTCGACCCGATCCACCAGATCGAGATCGAGGTTGGCCGGCACGAAGCCGGCGCCGATTCCCTGGATCTTGTGGGGACCGGGCTTGAGCTCAAGGCCGGCCCTGGCCTGGGAGATCACCGGACTGTTGCTTGGCTCCACCGCAACTGCCAGCAACGACTTGCCCAGGGTTCCCTTGATATAGCGGCTGACACCGGTGATGGTGCCGCCGGTGCCCACACCTGCCACCAGCACATCCACCTGGCCGTCGGTGTCGTTCCAGATTTCCGGGCCAGTGGTGTCGTGGTGGATCTGGGGATTGGCCGGATTGGAGAACTGCTGCAGCAGTACATAGCGATCCGGATCCGCAACAGCCATCTCCTTGGCGGCGCCGATAGCGCCGCTCATGCCCATGCGACCTTCGGTAAGCACCAGCTTTGCCCCGTAGGCCGTGAGCAGCTTGCGCCGCTCCAGGCTCATGGTTTCGGGCATGGTGAGGGTGAGGGGAATGCCCTTGGCCGCCGCCACGAAGGCCAGGGCAATGCCCGTGTTGCCGCTGGTGGGCTCCACCAGCTCCTTGCCGGGCCCCAGCAGGCCCTCCTGCTCCGCCCGCGCGATCATGGCCGCGCCGATGCGGCACTTCACGGAAAAGGCGGGGTTGCGACCCTCGATCTTGGCCAGCACCCTGGCCCCGCATCCCTGGGTAACCCGGTTGAGCTGCACCAAAGGGGTTTTGCCAATGGTGAGGCTGTTGTCGGCATAGATGCTGGCCATCCGATCGGTGCGGGGAAGGGGAAGACCGGAAGATCAGGTCCACGGGCCAGCCTAGGAATGGTTGCCTGGCACCACCTGGGTTTGATGGTGTCCGTCACACCAGCCCGTAGGAGCGACCGTCAGCTGGGTCGCCGATGCCCAGCTGGCGGCGCCACTCGCTGATGGGGCTATCCCAGCCCTCCTCCCAGCGGGCCGCCACCAGGCACTGGGCCTGGTGGCCGATTGCCATGCCATGGGCCACGGCGCCGCTGAGCTGCTCAAAACGGTCGCTCTGGAAGCGGAAGCTGGCCAGCTGGGCGGCCGTGGTGAGCAGCACGTAGGCCGGAAAGCCGATCTGGGCTGCGGTGATCGCCAGCACCCCGCTCTCTCCGGCGGGCATGGTGCCAAAGCCCGCCACCACGTGGTGGATGTCGTGGGTGGTTGCAACCCGCTGGGTGAGCCAGAGGGCATCGCTGCTGGTTGGGCGGGGGCGGAAGAACTCCGGGTCGTAGTTGAGCCGGCGGATCAACTCGGCATAGCTGCGGCCGAGGCTGCCCTCGGGCAGTTGGATCAACCGGTCCATATCCGGTTGGAGCGGGGGGTAGCGCCCATCGAGCATCTCTGCCCCCCCTGGCACGGCCCGGAAGCGGCGGATCGCATCCAGCATCTGGGGGCTGTCGATCATGTTGTCAACCAGATCGGCGACCGAACTGAGCTCACCGCCACTGCGACCTATCGCCGCCAGCAGCCTGAAATTATTCGCAGCCCGTAAAAGCTCGCCAAATCGCGACATGGAAATCAATTCATGGAGGGACCGAGCCAAACCAGGATTGATCAGGCCGGCTCCCACTCAATCTTGACAACATCGATCGGGCCCCGTCCCCCGCGATTGAGCTCATTGGCTGCCCGCAGAGCCGCTTCATGGGTATGAAAAAGATAGGCCTCTGTGGTGCTGCCCACATCAACCAATCTCTGATCATCGCCGGCAATCGCCACAAATGTGCTGTGCCCCAGGCGCTTGAGCGCATAGCGCTCGGCCTGGGTGCACTCCATCGGGTGGGATGGATCTATCTCAGGAGCCCAGAAATGCATGATCTTAAATTCTGTAATTATCAAGCTAGCCACTCGCCTCCTGGAATCCACCTCCATGGGCCAGTTGCAACAGAGGCCTTTGCAATTAGCAATGGGCCGCTCCAATCACCCCGGGCAGGATGAGTTCCAACTTGGCGCCGCCTGTGGGCTGATTACTGGCCTGAGTGCGGCCACCATGGGTAGCGGCAATCTGCTGGACTATCGATAGGCCCAGGCCACTGCCGATGCGTTGACTGCGGGCCCTGGAAGGGTCACCCCGATAGAAGCGTTCAAACAAATGGGCCAGATCTTCCTCGCTGAGGCCCGGACCCTGGTCCGTTACAGCCAGTTGGCACCAGTCACCACGGATATCGATACTCACCCGCACCAGGCCAGCATCGGGACTGTAGCGAAGGGCATTGTCGAGCAGGTTGAGCAGGGCCCGATGCAGGCGGGAGCTGTCGCCGCGCAGTTGCAGCCGGGCGGGAGCCTGCAACTCGAAGCGGATTCCGCGCGGGTCGGCCAGGGGGCGAAGGTTGGCCCACACCTGCTGCACCAGGGAGGGCAGATCCACCAGGCTGGTAGAGGGAGCCAGGCCCGGCAGGCTGTTCTCCAGGCGCGACAGTTCGAGCAGATCGCCAACCAGCTCCTGGAGTCGCAACAGTTCCCTCTGTAACCGCTCCACCAGGCGCACGTTCTGGCTGGTCACCTGACCGGCCAGGCTGTCGCCCACCAGCAACAGGGCGGTGAGCGGTGTTTTCAGCTCGTGGGCCACATCGCTCACCCAACGCTCCTGCTGCTGCAACTGGGCATCGAGGGAACGACGGCTCTGCAGCTGCACCCCGATCCAGCCCTGCCGGCCTGGAACCACCATCACGTCGAGGTCATGGCTGCCGGAGTGCCACTGCAGTCGCTGGGGCCTGTCCTGGCGGCGGGCGATCCTGATGCTGCCGACCAGGGCAGGATCCTCACAGATCTCGCCGAAGGGACGCCCCAACTGCAGCCGGCCCGAATCGAGTTGGAGGATCCGCTCCGCCCGGGGGTTGATATGGCCGATCTTGTCAGCAGGATCCAGCAGGATCCAGCCGGTAGTGGAGGAATCCATCCAGCTCAGCAGCTGCCTGGCCTGGGGCAACGGACGGCGCCACCCTCCGCGTTGGCGCAAGAAGAAAATCAGCAGGCATGCCAAACAGGCCAGGGCAGCCCCGAGCCCGAAGGCGACCAGGGAACTAGCCAAAGCGATAGCCGAAGCCCCGCACCGTCACCAGGTGCACCGGAGCTGAGGGGCTGTCTTCGAGCTTTTCGCGCAACCAGCGGATGTGGACGTCGACGGTCTTGCTGTCGCCGAAGTAGTCGATCCCCCAGAGTTGCTCCAGCAGCTGATCACGGCTCCAGACCCGCCTGGGGTTGAGCATGAACAGCTCCAGCAGGCGGTACTCCTTCGGCGAGAGGTTCACCTCCAGGCCATCCCGGGTTACCCGGCACTCCTCCTGGAAAAGACGCAGGTTCGCATGCTCGAGCACCCGATCCCGGGCGATGGGGCCACTGGAGCGGCGCAACAGGGCCCTGCAGCGGGCCACCAGCTCTCGCATGCCGAAGGGCTTCACCAGGTAGTCGTCGGCTCCCACCTCCAGGCCCAGAACCCGATCGGTTTCCGTGTCGCGGGCACTGACCACCAGAATTGGGGTCTGGTTGTTGTGCTGGCGGAGTTTGCGGCAGATATCCAGGCCGCCCAGCCCCGGCAACATGAGATCGAGCACCACCAGGTCGAACCCCTGCGGCTCGGCAGGCCCCTGCAGGAGCTGGATGGCGTCGCGGCCATTGGCACACGGCCTAACCGTGAAACCCTCAAGTTCCAAGGCCTCGCAGATTGTGTCGCGGATCGTTTCGTCGTCTTCGACGACTAGCAAGGAGGGCTGCATGGGGCCATTCTCACCGGCCCGGCGGCGGAGCCAGGGTCATCGACGCTTGGGAAGGTGACGCACCACCAGACGCCTCTGGCTATCGATGTGCAGCCAGCCCTCCTCGCGCAGGGCACCCAGGATGCGGGTCACGGTGACCCGGGTGGTGCTGAGGGCACTGGCGAGCTCCTGGTGGGTGAGCTTGATGTCCAGCCGCAGCCCCTGGTCGCAGGGTTGGCCGTAGTCGTTGGTGAGCAACTCGAGAAAACCACGCACCCGCTCCTCGATGCGACGCAGGCCCAGCAGGGCGAGCAGGGCCTCAGACTGGCGATATCGGGCGGCCATACCCTGGAGCAGCCCCATGGTCAGATGGGGGGAGCTGTGGATCTCCTCACAGCTCACGCAGAGCAGATCAGTGCTCACCAGGGTTGTTGCCGAATAGGCATCCACGTTGGTGAGGGGGTCACCGAAGGGTTCGTTGGGGCCGGCCAGACCCAGCAGGAGCTCATCTCCGTGGATGGTGATCGAATTGAGCTTGACCATTCCCCGCACCACCAGCCAGATGCTGCGCTTCAGGAGGGGCACCTGGGAACCAGGGGCGAGATGAACCAGACTGCGCTTCTCGTAACTGGCCTCGAGCAGCTCACGCACGCTGTCGCTGCGACCCGGCTGGAGGGAAGGCGTAAACACCATCGCGGGCTAAGCCCAGGGTTTGAGGAACCCTATGGAACATGCCGCCGCCAGAGGCAAAGGCCCGGTAGTCCGGTGTTTAAGGGTCGGTTAGGAGGCTGGGGCCACGCCTGCCAGGCTGGGGCCATGAATGATGGTTCCCCACCCGGCCACTCCAGGGTCACCGCACCCAGTTGGTTTGTGGCAGGAGACCTGGATGGGTTCCTGGGCCTGGGGCTCGACAACCTGATCCAGATCCTGCTGATCCTGGGTTTATGCCGCGGCGTGCTCGGCTACCCGGACGCCCTGCTCCTCGGCACAATTCTCCCCGCCACCGGCATCAGCCTGCTGGTGGGCAATGGGGCCTACGCCGTGCAGGCCTACCGGCTGGCCCGCCTGGAGGGCCGCAACGACCGCACGGCCCTGCCCTACGGCATCAACACGGTGAGCCTGTTTGCCTATGTGTTTCTGGTGATGTTGCCGGTGAAGTTGAGTGCCCTGGCGGCGGGACTCGATGAAGCCGCTGCGGTGCAGCTCTCCTGGCAGGCGGGCCTGGTGGCCTGCCTGGGCTCGGGCCTGATCGAGGCGGGCGGGGCCTTCTGCGCCCAGCTGCTGAGGCGTTGGCTGCCCAGGGCGGCCCTGCTCTCCACCCTGGCGGGAATAGCGCTGGGCTACATCGCCCTGGGCTTTTTCTTGCGCACCTATGCCCAACCGCTGGTGGGGCTCACGGTGCTGGCCCTGATCCTGGCCACCTACTACGGACGATTGCAGCTGCCGATCCCAGGAGGGCTGCTGGCCGTGCTGGTGGGCATGGCGCTGGCCTGGGGATCGGGCCTGATCCGGACCGATCCGGTGACCTGGAGCAACCAGCTGGCCCAGGTGGGCCTGCAGCTGCCCCATCTGGAGCTGGGGGCCCTATGGCAGGCCCGCGGCCAACTGGTGCCCTGGCTCGGGGTGATCGTGCCGATGGGGCTGTTCAACCTGCTCGGCTCCCTGCAGAACATCGAAAGCGCCGAGGCCGCCGGAGATCGCTACCCGGTGCGCAGCTCCATGCTGATCAACGGGATCGGCACGATGGCGGCGGCGACGCTCGGTTCCTGCTTCCCGACCACGATCTACATCGGCCATCCGGGCTGGAAAGCCATGGGCGCCCGCATCGGCTACTCCTGGCTGAACGGAGTGGTGATGGCGTTCGGCTGCCTGCTGGGCCTGTTTGGCGTGGTGTCCCAGCTGGTGCCGATTGAGGCGGGCATGGCGATCGTGCTCTACATCGGCCTGGTGATCGCCGCCCAGGCGTTCCAGGCCACCCCCAGTGCCCATGCCCCCGCGGTAGCCCTGGGGCTGCTGCCGGGCCTGGCTGGCTGGGGATCCCTGCTGCTCAAGGCCGGGCTGAGGGCCGGCGGGGCTGGAGATGCCACCCAGCCATTCGGGCCTGCCCTGCTGGAGCCCCTGCGCCAGGCGGACGTGTGGGCAGCGGGCGCGTTTGCCCTGGAGCAGGGCCAGATCATCACCGCCATGCTGCTGGCGGCCATGCTCGTGTATGTGATTGAGCAGCGCTTTCTGGCCGCCGGCCTGGCGGCGGCCATGGCGGCAGGCTTTGCCTGGTTTGGGGTTATCCATGCCTGGCGGTTCACCCAGGCGGACACCGTGCTGCAAGTTGGCTGGGGCACGGGCTCAAGCTGGGCGGCGGGCTATCTGCTGATGGCGGCAGTGTTTCTGCTGGCTGGGCTGGCCGGACGCCTGCGACGCCGCTGATCCCCTAGGGGCCCTGGCCCCCCCGCAGGATCCAGAGCATGGCGCCCTGGCGCCACAGCAGCCAGAGCTCGTTGCCATGGCGAATCGAGCGGCCGTGCAGGTCACCGAGGCCGAGGGGCTCGGCCGCAGCAGGGGCAACAGTGCGGATCTCAATGCCCGGGGGCAGGGCACCCAGGCCGGCCGGCAGGGGCTGCTCCCTGGCGGCAGCCCAGATCGCCAGCAGGGCCTGCTCCTGGCCCGGAAGCGGCCACCACTGGCGCCGCTGCACCGCAACCAGAGTGGTGGAGGGATCAGCGGGCTGGCTCCCCGCGGCCACCTGCTTTGCCAGCAGGAAGGCCTCCCCGGGCTGGCGGGGCAGGGGAGAGGGCGGATCGGCAGGAACAGCTGCCCGCCTGCTGGGAGGCGAGGGAGCCAGGGCGGAGGGGGGCAGGGGGCCGTCGACCGCGGTGACAGGGGGAGGGGGGGGCGGCAGGTCCAGGAGACCCGGCAGGGGGATGGTGTTGAGGGAGGCAGCTGGCTTGGCTGGCGGGGCAGTGCGACTCCAGCGCAGCAGGCTGGGGGTGTCATCGAGCCGAGCTGTGCGGCTGGGGCGCCTGGGTTCGGGCCAGGAAGCATGCAGGAGCAGCAGGATCGGCAGCTGCAGGGCAAGAGCAGCCAGGAGGGCGGGGGCCCAGCGACGGACCCGGGGGTCAGCCAGCTGCGGGGGAAGGGCCAGGAAGCTGGATTTCAAGGGAGAGCGGCAAGGATTCGAGCTGGCTGAGGAGACGACGCACCTCACCCCAGGGGGTATCGGGGTCGGGCACCAGCCGCAGGCGGGCCAGCCTGCGCCGCCGGAGATGGTCTGTCAGCAGGCCGGGGAGCTCGGCGGCGGCGATGGGTTGGTTCAGCAGCCTCAACTGGCCGTCGGCGGCCAGATTGAGACTGATCACCCCCTCCGCCAGGGAGCTCTGGAGGCGGCGTTGCTGGGGCAGCAGCAGCAGGCCGAGGGCCAGGCCACAGAGAGCTGTAGCCAGCAACCCATGGACCAGGGACGTGATCAGCAGGGCCCTGTTCATCTCGCCACCGGCATCGCCTCAAACCGAACCGGCAGGCCTGAGTGGCGCTTCAACCAGGCCAGGGAATCGGCCACCTGGGCCGCACTCAGGCTTTCAGAGGGTTGGAAGCGCAGGGCAACCACACTGGGCGGCGGCGCGCTCAGGACCCGGGCCAACATGGCTGGGGCCAGGGTCATACCGTTGAGAATCCAGGTGCCCTGGCCAGTGCGAGCCAGGGCAAGGCTCTCGCTGGGAGCGGCCGGAGATTCAGCAACGAGCCCGGGGACGGGCGCAAGCAGCATGGCCGGCAGGGCCGCCACGGCAAACAACACGGTGATGGTGCCGGCCGCCAGGGGCACCTGCAGCAGGGTCTGGAGGTTTAACCCCAGCGCTTGCAGCTTCACGGCTGGATGCTGGCCCCGAGGCGCAGCTGCCACTGGCGCAGGCCCTGGTTGAGCAGCAGCAGGGCCAGGGCCACAAAGGTGAGCTGCAATCCCAGCAGGGTGGGCAGCAACACATCGCCGTAGCCGGCCAGAGGTGCGCTGGCTGGCAACAGCAGCTGGGGGCCCAACTGCCTCAGCACGGCCATCAGCCCTGCCGTGGTGCCGATCAGGCCGAGCAGGGGCGCCAGCACCACGGCAGCCTGCAGCAGGGGCTCACCCCAGGCCATCTGGCGCTCCCAGCTTTCGAGCACCTCGCTGCGCGCCTGAGGCGTGGGAGCCTGGGCCATCGCCGCCCCCATCTCCCGCCAGGGGCGCCGTCCACGCCGCCACCATCGCCACCAGAAGGCAAGCCGGTCGAAGCCGATGGTGAAAACGGCCAACGAGAGCACCAGCAGGGGAAGCGCAACGGGACCGCAGGCCTTCCCCAGGGAAAGGGCAGATGCCATAGGGCTAACTATTTGTTTAGATTTTATTTACTGGCCCATGGCAATGCCGGTATCGGTGCTGCTTGACAGGCAAGTTGATCGTCACCAAACCGATCAACAGCAGGGCCGGGCCGGAGTGGTGCAGCCGGCGGCCAACTGACCCAGCCAGCCGCCAAGCTGCTCAAGGGCCTGGGGCTGGAGCTGGTAATAAATCCACCGGCCACTCTGGCGATCGGCCAGCAGGCCGGCATCCTTGAGCACCTTCAGGTGAAAAGAGAGCTTCGACTGGGCCAGCCCCAACTCATCGGTGAGCTCGCACACGCAGCGCTCGCCGGCGCCGAGCACCTCGATCAGCTGCAGCCGGATCGGATCAGCCAGGGCCTTGAGCAGCTGCCGCGCCTGGCCCGGATCCAGCGCCGCAGGGGCCAGCGGGGGGGCGGGGGGCACGGACAAGACGTAGGGAAATCCGTGATTCTAGGTGGCGCAGGTAGGGGATCTGGCGGCACCAGGCGCGGCGGCCCAGCACAAAAAAAAGGGGGGGGTCAGAAGACCCCCCTTTGAACCTGGAGAACCAGCTTTAGCTGTTCACTACTTGATGCGGGCCACCGCCTTTTGGGCTGCCGCCTGAATCGAGTCACGCAGGGGCACATAGCCAAGATCATCGGCCAGGGCCTGATACCTGTCACTCAGCATTGCGGTAATCATGGTGCGAAGGCCAGCCGCCTTGTCACCATTCCCCTTGGCGTAGAAAAGGAGATAGGTGAGTGTGGCGATCGGGTAGGCACCAGGGGCGGCAGGGTTGGGGTCGGTACCCGCAAGGTTCTTGTCAAGTTTGATGCTGGCGAGAGCCTTGGCACCGGTGCTGGCGGTGGGGAGCACAAATTGACCGGCCTTGTTCTGAACAGAGGCGGCCTTCAAGGCTCCCCTCACGAATGACTGGTTGACGTAGCCGATTGAGCCAGGAGTGGTGCTGATGGTGCCAGCCACACCTTCGTTACCCTTGCCACCCACGCCCACTTTCCAGCTCACAGACTTGGCGCTGCCCAGGGTCCATTCCTTTGAGAAGGCCTGCATCGAATCGGTGAAGGCGGCGGTGGTACCGGAGCCATCGGAACGGTGGACAACCCTGATGGGGCCGTCAGCGCAACCGAGCTGCTTCCAGTTGTTGATCGATCCCATGAAGACCGACACAGCCTGCTTCTGGGTGAGCTTCAGGGTGCAGCCGGGCTTGTTGTAAGCAATGGCGATCGTGCCGCCCACGGTGGGGATCTGCACCACACCACGGGACACCTTCTTGATGTCTCTGTCACTGATGGGGTCGTCACTGGCACCGAAGGCCACGGTTTCGGCGAGGAACGCCTTGCGACCGCCACCGGAACCGATGGACTGATAGTTCACCTTGATGCCCTGCTTGGCGAGCATGGAGAACCAGCGCTGGTAGATGGCATCGGGGAATGTGGCTCCGGCACCTGCGAGACGCACGGCAGCCTGGGTGGCCGTTCCGCCGACTAGGCCAGCAAGTACAAGGAATGAAAAAGATTTTCGCAGGAAAGTCATTAGGAGGGAGACAGTTCCTTTGATAGTCAAGCAAAAGCCCTCCCCCGCATACGTTATGGAGTCATTAAGGGCCGGCAAAGCCCTGCCCGCCATCGGCCCGTCCAGGCCCGCCCGGCCAAAAAAAAGCCTCCCCGCGGGGGGAGGCTGAAGCTGTGTGAGAGGTGCAGCTGAGGACTGCGTG
>JAYKGS010000083.1:0-35604 GCA_035284945.1 Synechococcus sp. | reverse complement strand
GATGGACCTCAGTTTTGGCACCAGCTTCTACCAGGCGGAAGGGGGTGGGGACCCGGTGCTCTATCAGCACTTTTTCTGGTTCTATTCCCATCCGGCGGTGTATGTGATCATCCTGCCGGTGTTCGGGATCTTCTCGGAGCTGTTCCCGGTCTATGCGCGCAAGCCCCTGTTTGGCTACGTGTATGTGTCCCTGGCCTCCTTCATCATTGTGGGTCTGGGTCTGATCGTGTGGGTGCACCACTTCTTCACCAGTGGCGTGCCCCAGTGGATGCGCAACCTGTTCATGGTCAACACCATGCTGATTTCGGTGCCCACCGGTGTGAAGGTGTTCGCCTGGCTGGGCACGATCTGGCGCGGCAAGCTGCGGCTCACTACGCCGATGCTCTTCTGCCTGGGGGGGCTGTTCAACTTCGTGTTCGCGGGCATCACCGGTGTGATGCTGGCGACGGTGCCGGTGGATATTCACGTGTCCAACACCTACTTCGTGGTGGGCCACTTCCACTACGTGATCTATGGCGCAGCGGTGATGGGCATCTTTGCCGCGATTTATCACTGGTTTCCTAAATTCACCGGTCGCATGCCCTACGAGGGGCTTGGAAAATTGCATTTCCTGCTCACTTTCATCGGGGCGAATCTCAACTTCCTGCCCATGCACCCCCTCGGCCTGATGGGCATGCCAAGGCGGGTGTCCAGCTACGACCCGGAATTCGCCTTCTGGAATGTGCTGGCCAGCCTCGGGGCCTTTCTGCTGGGGGTGTCGATCATCCCCTTCCTCCTGAACATGATCAGTTCCTGGGTGCGGGGGCCGAAGGCGACCCACAACCCCTGGAATGCGATCGGCCTGGAGTGGCTGTTGCCATCACCCCCACCCGAAGACAACTTCGGTGAGCACGTTCCCACCGTGATCTCCCGGCCCTATGGATATGGCTCTGGTGAACCGCTCGTGGAGCACCAGGCTGAGATTGAACGCCAACTCACCCTGCAGGAGGCAAACGCATGACTGCGACCACCGGAGAACATTCAAACCACAACCTCACCGGCTTCATCATTTTTCTCTGTTCGGAGAGCGTCATCTTTCTGGCGTTCTTCAGCGGTTTTGCCCTGCTCAAAACCAGCGCTCTCGATTGGTTGCCTGCGGGGGTGGAGGGCCTGGAGTGGCGCACGCCCCTGATCAACACCGTGGTGCTGGTATCCAGTTCCGGCACGATCTGGCTGGCCGAGCGCTGCATGGCCAAGGGGAACCTGGTGGGATTCCGCGCTTTCTGGCTCGTAACAATGGCCCTTGGCGCTTACTTTCTTTATGGCCAGGCGGTTGAGTGGCAGGGGCTGCAGTTTGGCTTCACCAGTGGGGTTTTCGGTGGCACCTTTTACCTGCTCACCGGTTTCCACGGCCTGCATGTGGCTACCGGTGTGTTTCTGATGGGGTTGATGCTGGTGAAATCTTTCATTCCCCAGAACTATGAGGGTGGGGAGCAGGGTGTGCAGGCCACATCCCTGTTCTGGCACTTCGTGGATGTGATCTGGATCATCCTGTTCGTGCTCATTTACGTCTGGCAGCGCAGCTGAGGATCTTTCCATGATTATCGACGACCGCCAATTCGACGTCATCGTCATCGGCAGCGGTGCTGCCGGTGGCTCCCTTGCCCAGTCGCTGGCTACGGCAGGCCTGGCGGTGCTGCTGCTGGAGCGGGGGGGACAGATGCCCCTCGCCGATCAGAACGTCGCCGATGTCGACCTGTTCCGCAAGGACCGCTACCACCCCAAGGAGCAGTGGTTCGGCACCGACGGAGATCCGTTCTCCCCCCAGACCATCTACGCCCTGGGCGGCAACACCAAGATCTGGGGTGGGGTGCTCGAGCGCCTGCGGGAGCAGGAGTTTGCCGGCCTGCCCCTGCAGGAGGGGCGGGCGCCGGCCTGGGGCCTCAGCTACGCCGATCTCGAACCCTGGTATGACCGGGCCGAAGCGCTCTACCGGGTGCATGGGGAGCGGGGCGTCGACCCCACCGAGCCCCGCACTGCGGCCGCCTATGGCATGGCACCCAAGCCGGTGGAGCCCTTCTTCGAAGAGCTGCGGCTGGCCTTCGGACGCCAGGGATTGAACCCCTATCGCCTGCCGCTGAGCTGGTCTGAATCGCACACCGACCCCAGCGGCGATGCCGAGCTGTTCGGGGTGGATCCGGCCCGTGCCTCGGCTCAGGTGGTGGTCTGCACCGGGGCAGAGGTGCAGCGCCTGCACGTCAGTCCCAGCGGCACGGAAGTGCGGGGGGTGGAGGCGAGGCTGGATGGTCAGAGCTGGCTGTTCTCCGGCCATCAGGTGGTGATGGCAGCCGGGGCGGTCAACACCGCGGCGATCCTGTTGCGTTCTGCCACAGACCGCCATCCCCGGGGGCTGGCCAATGGCTCAGACCAGGTGGGCCGCAACCTGATGAAGCCCCAGCTCACCTCCATCCTGCAGTTGGCCAGCGCAAGCAACGGCGGCCGCTACGGGCGGAGCTACGGCATCAACGACTACCTCTGGGGCGACAAGAATGTCTCCTATCCCCTCGGTTCGATTCAGAACGGGGGCGGAGTGCTGCAGGACGCCCTGTTCGCCGAGTCGCCGCCTGTGCTGTCGCTCGTCTCAAAGCTGCTGCCGAACTTCGGCATTGAACAGCTTGCCTCGCGCTCGATCAGCTGGTGGGCCATGAGCCCGGTGCTGCCCGACCCCCACAACCGCATCAGCCTGCGGGGTGATCGCATCCAGATCAACTATCAGGCCAACAACCGGGAGGCCCATGATCGTCTCGTGTACCGCTGGATCGACACCCTCAAGACGGTGGAGGCCGACCCCGAGTGCCACGTGGTGAAGGAGGCGCCCACCCATCCCCGCGGTGAAGCTCCCCTCTCCGCCATCGGCTATGCCTGTGGCACCTGCCGCATGGGTGACAATCCGGCCACCTCGGTGGTGGATCTCAACGGCCGCAGTCACGAGGTTGCCAACCTCACCATTGCCGATGCCAGCGTCTTCCCCTCCTGTCCGGCCATGGGCTTCGGTCTCACCGTGATCGCCCATGCCCTGCGCCTGGCCGAGGGTCTGAAGGCTTCCCTGAAATGACCGATCCCAACTCTTCCGAGGCCAGGCGCATCGCCGAGCGCGACAACGGTGTGGCCCCCTGGAGCCTGTGGGGCAGCTACCTGCCCGATCGCCAGTGGGGCACCGTGCGGGAGGACTACTCCGCCGACGGCGATGCCTGGCGTTCCTTTCCCCACGACCATGCCCGCTCGCGCGTCTACCGCTGGGGCGAAGATGGCCTGCTCGGCATCACCGATGAGCAGTGTCGCCTCTGTTTCTCCGTGGCCCTGTGGAACGGCCAGGACCCGATCCTCAAGGAGCGGCCCTTTGGCCTGGGCAATCCCGAGGGCAACCATGGTGAAGACCTCAAGGACTACTACTTCCACATCGCCAACACCCCCACCCACAGCTTCATGCGGGGGCTGTACAAATATCCTCAGGCCCCTTTCCCCTACGCGCAGCTGGTGGAGGAGAACGGCCGTCGTGGCCGCGATCAGCCGGAATATGAGCTGGTGGATACGGGCATCTTCAACGAGGGCCGCTATTTCGATGTGTTCATCGAGGTGGCCAAAGCCTCTTCCACCGACCTGCTGATCCGCATCCGGGCGATCAACCGCGGACCCGAGGCGGCGCCGCTGACCCTGCTGCCCACCCTGTGGCTGCGCAACACCTGGTCCTGGGGCTATCCCGATGCCGAACGCCAACCGATACGTCAGCAGGGGGAGCGACTGGTCACCCCCGCCCTTGGCGAGCTTGCCTCCTATGAATTGCTCCTGAACGGTTCGGGTCAGTGGCTGTTCACCGACAACGAGACCAACAACGCGCGCCTCTTCGGCCAGCCGAACACCACCCCCTTCCAGAAGGATGGCTTCCACCGCTTCCTGATCGAGGGCGAGCAGGGGGCCATCAATCCCGCTGGTGAAGGCACCAAGGCGGGCGCCCTGTTGCAGCACAACCTGGCGCCGGGTGAAACCTGGACGGTGGAGCTGCGGTTGCGTTCATTGGCGGAGCCCGCAGCCGGCCGCTCGCCCGATGGAGCTGATGGAGCCCCGTTCGGGGATGCCTTCAATGCCCTGTTCGAGGCCCGGGAGCAGGAATGGCTGGCCTACATGGAGCAGCGTCTGCCTGGTCTGACCCCCGACGATCGGCTGATCCACAACACGGCTCTGGCGGGCCTGCTGTGGTGCAAGAAGTACTACGGCTGGAGCGTGCAGCGCTGGCTGGAGGGCGATCCCACCCATCCGGCCCCACCGCCTGAGCGCCTGCAGAGTGAAGCGGCCCAATGGCGACGTCTGCACGCCCACGACATCATCGCCATGCCGGATGCGTGGGAGTACCCCTACTTCTGCCAGTGGGACCTGATGTTCCATGCCGTGTCGTTCGCGGTTGTGGACCCGACCACCGCCAAGCAGCAGTCGATGCTGCTGCGCACGCCCCACTACACCTCCCCCAACGCCCAGACGCCTGCCTACGAGTGGGCCCTCTCCGATCCCAATCCGCCGATCGGGGCCTGGGCGGTGATGCGCATCTTCCAGATAGAGCGCAAGCAGGCAGAGGGCACGGCCGATTTCGCCTATCTGCGCTCTGCCCTGCGCAAGCTGCTGCTCGAATATGGCTGGTGGGCCAATCGCAACGATCGCTCCGGCGACAACGTGTTCGAGGGGGGCTTCCTCGGCCTCGACAACATCGCCGTGTTCGACCGGCGGTTCCCGCTCTCGGATGGGAGTCGCATTTTGCAGTGCGATGGCACCGCCTGGATGGCGTCGCTCAGCCTCAACCTGCTGAACATTGCGGTGGAGCTCAGTCGCGATCAGGCTGAATATGCAGACCTGTGTGAGCGGTTTGTCTACGACTTCGTACAGCTCGCCATAACCCTCAATGCGCCCCTCAGCCGTGGTTATCTCAACTGGGATGAGCAGGATGGTTTCTATTACGACGTGATCAAGCGTCCCGATGGGAGCACGGATTTTCTGCGCACCCGTTCGGTGTCGGGTCTGATTCCGCTGCTGGCGGTGGCCAGCTACGACGTGGAGACGGTGGAGCGCCTGCCCGTGCTGGATGTGCTCAAGAGCCTGGCCTGGTTTGTGCATGAGCGCACCACTCCCAGCTGGCTGCAGGCCAATCTGGGCCGTTGGCACAACGATCGGGTGCTGTTCACCCTTGTGCCGGAGGATCGCCTGCGGCGCATCTGCCAGCGCCTCTTCGATGAGGACGAGTTCCTCTCGCCCTATGGCATCCGGGCCCTGTCCAAGGTGTATGAGGACCATCCCTACCGCTACACCGAGGGATCGGACAGCGAGGAGCTGCGCTACAGCCCCGCTGACAGTCCGGTAGCCATGTTCGGTGGCAACTCCAACTGGCGCGGGCCAGTGTGGATGCCGATCAATTTCCTGCTGATCGAATCGCTGCAGAAGTTTGCCCACTTCTATGGCGACAGCCTCAAGGTGGAGTTCCCCACCCGCTCGGGCAACTGGATCAACCTCTGGGATGCCTCGCTGCAGCTGCAGAAGCGTCTCGTTGGAATCTTCCGGCGTGATGCCTCAGGCCGCCGGGCCTTCAACGGCGATGTGGACCTGTTCCAAAGCGACCCCAACTGGCGCGATCTGCTTCTGTTCAACGAGTATTTCCATGGTGATAACGGCCGCGGTGTGGGTGCCTCGCACCAGACCGGCTGGAGTGCCGTGGTGGCCAAGATGATCAATCAATTGAGCCGTTATCCCACCGGATAACACTCGGGATCGCCAGCCCACCCCAATCGATCGCTCCCTCCTGCCCAGCCATGGCCCATCCCAACCGTTTCAGCGAGCTGCCCGGCCCTTCCCTGGCCATCTCCCCCTTGCCCGCTCCTGCCCAGCTGGAGGTGGCCGATGGGGCCCACTTTGATGTGGTGATCATCGGCAGTGGGGCTGGTGGGGGCACCCTGGCGCGCCACCTGGCACCCAGTGGTCTGAAGATCCTGGTACTGGAGCGGGGCGACTGGCTGCCCCAGGAACCCCAGAACTGGGATGCCGAAGAGGTGTTCCAGAAGGGCCGCTACGTGTCCAAGGACACCTGGTTTGACAAAGACGGCAAGCCATTCCAGCCCGGCAGTCATTACTTCGTGGGCGGTGCCACCAAGATGTATGGCGCCGCCCATTTCCGCCTGCGTCAGCAGGATTTCGAGAAGCTGGTGCACTTTGACGGCATCTCGCCGGCCTGGCCCCTGCGCTACAGCGATTTCGAGCCCTTCTACCAGCGGGCCGAGGAGATGTACCACGTGCATGGCCTGCGCGGTGAAGACCCCACCGAGCCCCCCTGCAGTGGGCCCTACCCCCATCCCCCGATCGCCCACGAGCCCCGCATCCAGAAGCTGGTGGATGATCTGCGGACCGCGGGTCTGCATCCTTCCCACGCCCCCAGTGGCGTGATGCTGGATGAGGCCAACCTGCCTTTCAGTCGCTGCCGCAAGTGCAACTGCTGCGATGGCTTCCCCTGCCTGATGCATGCCAAATCTGATGCCGACGTGCTGGGGATGCGGCCGGCGTTGGCAGCCCCGAATGTGTCGTTGCTGACCCGTGCCCATGTGCGGCAGCTGGTCACGGATGCGTCGGGACAGACGGTTCAGGCGGTGAAGCTGGAGCGCGATGGAGAGCCGATGTCCGTGAGCGGTGACGTGGTGGTGGTGAGCTGTGGTGCGGCCAACAGCGCCCGGTTGCTGCTGATGTCGGCCAATGACAGGCACCCGCGCGGCCTGGCCAACGGCTCAGACCAGGTGGGGCGCAATTACATGTACCACAACAGCAAGGCCATGGTGGCCCTGGCCCATGAGCCGAATACCACCGTGTTTCAGAAGACGATCACGATCAACGACTGGTACCTGGGGGATGCCGACTTCGACTACCCGATGGGCAACATCCAGATGACCGGCAAGACCAACGGCACGATCATGAAGGGCTATGCGCCGCTGGAAACCTTCCTGATGCCCGGCTGGTCGATGGACAAGATCGCAGAGCATGCCCTCGACTTCTGGATCTCCTCCGAAGATCTGCCGGCTCCCGAAAACCGGGTAACGGTTGATGGCCAGGGACAGATCCATCTCTCCTATACACCCAACAATCAGACCGCCGCCCAGCGGCTGTATGGACGGCTCACCGGCATGCTCGACCAGCTCTACCTGCGCAACCACTTGGTGGAGCGTCAGATTTACATCAAGAGCACGATGAACATCGCGGCGGTTGGTCATCAGGCCGGCACCTGCCGCTTCGGCACCGATCCCGCGACGTCCGTTCTGGATCTCAACTGCAAGGCCCACGAGCTCGACAACCTCTACGTGGTGGACACCAGCTTCATGCCCACCATCGGCGCGGTGAATCCCTCGCTCACGGCCATCGCCAACGCCCTGCGGGTGGGTGATCATCTGCGTGATCGCCTCAAGGCTTGAGTTGTGGCCAGGGCCTGGAGCTGGCTTCAAGAGCAGTCCGCCGATCCGGAAGGCCAGGTGCTCCTGGCCCTAGGTGGCTTGGTGGCGCTCACCGTTGGCTGGATCTGCTTCTGGCCGGTTCCCACCGAAGTTGTCGGTCGTGGCGTGATGATCGTGCCGGGGGGCGCCAAGGTGATTGACGCCCGGGCGCCCGGCCAGATCCTTGAGATACCTGTGAAGGTGGGAGAGCATGTCCGTGCTGGGCAGCCCCTGATCCGGCTCTATCTGCCGGTTCTGGAGCAGGAGTTGCGGCGCCAGGAGCGGGACCTGGCCGAGTTGATCGCGATCAACTCCGATCTCGATCGCCGGGATGGGCGGCGAATTGAATCCGCCCGTATGGTTTTCAACACCGCTATGCGCAAGCTGCAAAGGGAGGGTCAGCGTCTGGCCCGGTTGCGTCAGACCTACAACCAGAAGGTGGCCGATTTCCGTTGGCTTACAGGCCAGGAGGTGGTGGCCCCGCTGGCTGAGCAGGTGGTGGCCACTGAGGATCGGGCCACCCAGCTGGATGTGGCCATTGAGAATCTGCGCATCGCTGAAAAGGATGCGCTGGACGTGTTCGAGAAGGTGAAGCTGGAGATCGACTCCGAGCAGCAACGCCGGCGGTATCGCATTGACGACAGCCGCCGGGCCATCAAGGTGACCCGTGCCCGTCTGGCCTATGAGGGCACCCTGGTGGCCGATCGAGCCGGCCAGCTGCTCGATCTTCAGGTGGTCCATGGCCAAACTGTGAAGGCTGGGCAACGGCTCGGCACCCTCGGCGGCAAGCCCGGCGATCGCCTGGTTGCGGTGGCATATTTCGCTCCGGCAGATGCCAGGCGCCTGCCCCCCGGGCTGCCGGTGGAGGTGGTGCCGGACTGGAATGAGCGCGGTCGTTTCGGTGGGGTGCTGGGTCGGGTTCAGCGGGTGAGTGTGCTGCCGGCGACGCGGGAGGATGTGGATACGACGATGGGTAATCCCCAGTTGGCAGAGGCGTTGGTGAAGAACGGCCCCGTGATGCGCACTGAGATCGAACTGGATCCTGGCGAGCGCAGTTTCGATGGTTTCCGCTGGACCCTCTCGCGGGGGAGCAGTGTGTTCCCGATTCGGGAGGGCCTCACGCTCAGGGCCCATGGATACGTGGAATGGCGCACACCCCTGAGTTATGTGCTGCCCGTGCTCCGCGACGTCACCGGCAGCTACCGAAACCTTGGCCAGCACGGTCAGGACCGGCCACCACTGCGCCAGGCGGGATCCCTGCCGTGAAGGGCCCCCTGCGTCGGGAACTACCGCTGTTGATCGTTGAGATCAGTCTGCTGGTGGTGTTGCTGCACGCCAACGCCCCGGAGGTGTGGTTCTGGTTTGCGGTGCTGGTCGTGGTGTTGGCCTGGCGTTGCTGGGCATGGCGGTGGCGCCAGCTGCAGGCCCGGGCGCAGCGGCAGCCTCCAGCACAAGAGGCAGCCTGACGGGCGCCGCCGGATCGCTCGGCACCGGCAGCAGCTCCCGCAGCAGCTGGGCGTAGCTGACGTTGGCCAGGGTGACGGACTCCGCCACCCCTTCCATCGCCAGGGTGAGCAGGCGGATCGTGCTGCTCACGTCGGTGTAGTCGGCGAGCCCGAGTTGGTAGCGGGCACGCGCATCGCGAAAAGCTTCCCTGGATGCCAGATAGGAGGCCCGTGCCGCCAAGATCTGGCCGAGGGCGGCGCGGTGATCGAAGAAGGCTGCCTCCATCCGCTGGCGGATGACATTGCGTTCCAGGGCGAGGGCCTGCTCGGTGCGGGCCGCGGCAGCCCGGCTCGCAGCCGCCGCACCGCTGGTGACCCCACCGTCAAACAGCCGCCAGCGCAGTTGCAGCCCCGCTGCCCAGTCGGCGCTTTGGCTGTAGAGCTCAGGAATGTTGGTGGCGGCGCAGCAGCCCGCCAGCTTGATCTCCGGCTTGCTGGAGATCACCTCCCCCGCCCCGCCCAGGGCAAACAGGCGCAGGCTGGGCAGCAGGTCGGCGGCGCGGCGATCGGCCTGGCTCAGCAGGGCATCGCGGGCGGATTGCAGGGCCAGCAGCTGGGGGTTGTCCTGAAAACCCTGGATGAGGGTCTGCTGCAGGTCAAGGGGCCAGGGTGGCAGCAGCCTCACCCCCTCCGGTGCCGTGACGCTGATGTCGAAGGGCACGTTGATGAGGTTGCTGAGCTGGCGTTCCCTGCTTGCCCGCAGCGCATCGGCCTGTTCCAGTCGATAACGGCTCTGCTGCAGCTCCGCTTCGGCACGGAGCAGGTCTAGCCGGGGCACAAGCCCGGCTTGCTTGAGGGCGAGCACCTCATCTTTGACAAGCGTGTCGTTATCCACCACCGCCTGGCGCACCCGCCGCAACTGTTCGGCAAGTTGGAGCCCGTAGTAGGCCAGGCTCACGTCCAGCTGGAGTTGGCGGAGGCGGTTGGCATAGCGCTGTCGGGTAGCCGAGAGCTCGTTTTTCACCTCGGCCAGGGCTGCGTTGCGCTCAAAGCTCACCAGTTCCCAGTTGAGCCCCAGTCCGGCCGTTCCAACGAGCAGGTTCTCCTGAATTCGGTTCCAGCCGTTGGCATCCACCAGGAAGGGGGATCCGACGGGATAGATGCCGCTGTTGTCCTCCCAGACCGTATTGCTGGTCTGGCTCTGGCCGTAGCTGCCGCCCACCAGCAGGGTCAGTTCCGGCCAGAAGCGCCCGCGCACAGATGTGAGCAGATCCTGGCGCTCATCGATCGCTGCTTTGCGACCTGCCAGCTCGGGGTCATTGCGAACGGCCACCTCCAGGGCTGTGGGCAGGCTCAGCGACACCTGACGAGCAATGGCCACCTGGGTGGTGCTGATGGGAATGCTCCCGGCAAGCGGAGCACTCAGCTGCTTCACCAGCTGCGGATCCCCCTCAACTGCTGGCGCCGACGGCCCACCCTCTGCGGGCATGGCCTGGTCCAGTCGTTGCAGGTCCCGTTCAAACCGCTGAAGGCTGCGTAGCAGGGTGGCTGAGGGTGGGGCTGGGCTGGGGGAGCGGCTACCGGTCAGCCCCGCCGGCGCCTCCATGGCAAGGCCTCCTACCACTGCGATGATCAGACCCAAGGTCGCGGGTCTGTGCCGGCCCCTAGTCATGGCCGGCGAATTTGCTCCGCCTGCGCCTTCTCGGCAAGCATCACGCTGGTGCGCGCCAGGCAGCCGATCGAGAAGCAGATGGCGGCGCTGCCGAACAGCCCCCAGTGCCAGCGCGTCCCGTCGTCGCGCAGTTTGGTGATCAGCAGGATCACCAGCGCCGCAGCCAGCCAGGGCAGGGTGATGATGCTGATCAGGCGTTTGGAGCTCATCGGGAGGCGAGCTGCTCAAGCCGCTGGCGTTCCTGCTGGAGCCGCCGATTGGCCATTGCAAGCTCAAAGGACACCTTGGCTACGCAGCCGATCGAGAAGCAGATCATGCCGCTGCCCAGCAGGCTCCAGCCGTGGCCATGCAGATTGAAGTCATCAGCAAGCAGCAACCTCAGCGCCGTGAAGTTCACCAAGGCTGAAGCAGCCCACGGGCCATACACCCACAACAATATGGAGTGCTGCAAGCGGTGCTCGGTCGCCGGCCGATGCCATTCGAACTCCGCTCCTGTATCGATCTGGCCTGCCCGGTGGAACCTCTGGCTTTAGGCCCTGACTGGCACGATCCGCTTCCCCTGATCAGTATCGATGAAGCCCTCGAGCTCAGCCTGCTGGCAAGCAGCCTCAGTCGCGAGACGCTTCTCACCCGCCTGTTCGAAGATGTGGATCGGCCCTGGCTGCATCCATTGCTGTGGGTGCTGCCGCGCAGGTGGCGACTGGCCCCTGCGGCACTGCCACCCCGTTTGCAGGGGCTGAATGGGGCGTTGCAGGAGGGGCTGGTCAGTCCGGTGTTTCTGGTGGCCCTTGTCGATGACCTGACCCATTTATGGCCGCCTGAGCCCGCCGCCCCCAGCACGGCCATCAGTCGCTGGCTCCAGGAGAGCAGCGGCTGGCATGGCCAGCTGCTCCCCCTGCCTGGGGATCTGGAGGGTCTGCTGGCCTCATCGGCGGCGATGGCCGGCGCGTCGCTCGCGGCTGAGGTGCCGCCGCCGGCTGGTGGGCCCGTTGCAGGAGGCCGGCGTTGGAGCCACCTGCGCCATGGCCTGCGTTGGAGCAACGTGGGACTGGACTACAGCCAGTCCGCCGTTGAGCGCTGCAGCAATGCCCAGCTAGCCCAGGTGTTCAATCGGCTGGGGGCCAATGCGCTCGGCAAGGAGAGTTTTTGTTTCCAGGGATGCCACGACGGAGCCAGCCTGCTCGCCTGGTTCGCAGCCCATGGCTGGCTGGTGAAGGCGCGTCTGCGCAGCAGCATCGCCAGCTTCGGCTTCGGCGCGGCATTGGAGCTTGTCGGTGCACCGACCCGCCAGATACCTCTGGCTTTGCCGATGCGCACGGGGTTGCTCGACAGCGATGGCGATGAGGTGCTCACCCTGCTGCCCCACAGTGCACTCGAATTGGAGCTCAGCCGCGAGGGGCAGTCGATGCGGCTGCAGTGGTTTCAGGGCACCGGCGGACTGTGTGGCTGGGAAGGACTGAACGATCTCCACCGGCCCTGGCAGAACGACCGCGGCAATGGCACGGTGCGCTACATCGAGCCCCCTTTTGGCCCAGATGAGATTCCAGCTCTGCTCCAGCTCACGGAGTTGATTGCCCTGGTGCACAACCTTGAGGCCAGTGATCGCCATCTGCTGATCGGTGGCTACGGCAATCTCGGCTTCTGCATCGACAGCACGGCCCTGCTGCAACAGGCCCTGCGAGGGAGCTGCGATCTCTATCCCCTGCTGCTTCCAGGCCTCTGGCGGGAGCGGCTGGATCGGCGTTGTGCAGGGCTTGTTGCCACCGCAGCGCTGCCCGAGGGGCTGCGGGCGGCGAGTGTTGCCTACCGGCAGGCCCTGGTGGCACTTCCGCTGGATCTATCCCCCCACGGCGCGGCGAGCGGGGATGCCCGGCGACGCCTCCAGGCCAGTCTGCCGAGGCGCAGCCCCTTCACCCTGATCCAGAAGCTCAATCAGCCCCCCGGGTCGCTCTCTGTTGAAGGGCAGTGAGGATCGCCTCGATCACTGCGCCTCGGTAGCGCTGCGAAAAGGGCCCACGGGCACCGTTGTGGCTCAGACCGGTGATCCAGTGGCGTGTCACCTGGCCGCGACCGACGGCCCTGTTCCAGTTTGAAAGCGGCAACAGGGGCGAGCGGCCGGGATAGGCGATGCGGCCGAATGCCGCCACCGGATCGGCGCTGCCCACCACCATGGCAATCCGACTCACCTCCTCGAGAAGCTGGTTGCCGCTGAACACGCCGCAGAAGGTGATGATCCTCACCGGACACCGGCAGATGCGCCGCAGATAATCAGCCACACCCATGGCCATTTCACCGCCACCGCTGTAGCCGAGCATCACCAGCTCCTGGGGACCATCCGGCCCCACCGGGCCAGGCTGAAAACCACCCTCGGCCAGGCGCTGGCCCATCTTGAGGGCCAGTTCATAGTTGAGGATCGGCCCATAGCGGCGGTCTGATGAGATCCCCACCTTGATGACATTGTTGGCCTGGACCAGCACCGCACACAGGGTGCTCACGGCGCTGTTGGGATGATGCTCCTGCAGGGCGAACAGCCGTTGCCAGAACCAGCTCCCCCAGGTGTCATCAGCCAGCCGGGCTTTGGTTACGGTGTAGGTCTCCAGGCCCTTCAGCAGGCGCACATGAGCCGGCAGGCGCCGCTGCAGCTGCTCTAGAAAAGCTTCCACGCGAGGCGGATGGTCCTGCTCGCTCTGGTGGATTCCATCGAGGTAAACGATGGTGCAGGTTTTGTTCTGGCTGGCCTGCTGCCCGCCCTCAGGAGCTGCTGGAAATATCGTGCCCGGCTGGGGCAGGCCAGCGAGCCAACCTGTCCAGAAAGCGAACTGGGAGCTCGTTGAAATCACACCGCTGATCGGCACCAGCAGCAGGGCCACCGTTCCGAGGAGCTGCATCAGTGCCAGAAGATCCCTTGACGAGAGAGCCCTCAGAACTGCTGGCCCTGCATGTAGGGCCAGCAGCAGCGCAACCGAACCGGTCGCCAGGAGCAAGCTGGCCAGCACCTGCACCAGCCGGCGCTGCCACGACAGCTGCATCCGTATCGCCTGCAGCAGAGCCATCAGGGCGAGGAGACCTCTTCCATGGCGCTCGCCAGCCGTCGATAGGCCCCTTGCCAGCCCTGATGGAAGATCGCCATCACCAGCAGCAGAGCCACAGCGAAGCCAGGGGTTGCCACCAACAGTGCTTCGCCGTAGGCAAGGGCAAAGCGGGCGTGCAGCAGGGTGACCACGTTCAGATGGATCAGAACCCAGATCGGGATGGCGATCAGATCGCTGATGTAGGGCGCTGCCACCAGCACATAAAACAACCCAGGCACCAGTGCCGCCCCGAGCCGATCGAGCAGGGCCACGGAATCGAACGCTGCGCCGGTGCGTGCTGCCAGCAGCAACATGCAGATCAGGCAAGCCAGCAACAGCGCCACCGCCAGCACCAAGGCATCCAGAACGAGCTGGCTGATGATCTGACGGAGCGTGAGGCGATTGGCCACCAGGGCGAACAGGTGGGAAAGGGACATAGACAGCCCCACCAGCGCAACCACCTCAAGCCCCACATCGGCCCGGATCAGCCAGTTGCCCAGCGCTTCTAGGGCCTGGCCAATCATGCAGACTGACGGCTGAGACGGGGACGGTTAACTATCCACAGGACAATGATAGACAATACGGCGCAGTAAAAGCACCATACCGAGTTGAATGTCTTGCTATAGGTAAGCCAGGTGAGAAAGATCGATACAAAAATCAGAATGCCAAACAGCCTCACCGCCCTATCTCGAAGAGCCACTAGTGGCAGCACGATAAAGCCCCAGTACACGAGCTCACCGACAGGTTCCGTGTTGACAAAGTTATGCCAGCCGCTATGGAGATTGCTGATGTCGTAGAGCAGCCGGCCGGTGCTGTGTACTGCAGGTTGCACGGCCGGCGGATTGAGCAGCACCGGCAGATAAAAGCTGATGCCGAGCACCGTAGACACGATCGCCACCCATTTGAGTCGTTGTTGTAAGCCTCGGGATTCACTGCCTCGGGATACGGCCCAGGCGCTCCATGGAATCCAGATCATCCAGAAGCACTAGGCGAAAAATAAAAAGCCAAGCGACGCCAGGCTGGTGAGTGGTTCGATTTTGCCCTTGTCGATACCGGTCCAGACCAGGCCCTCAATTAACTGCTGCACACCGAAGAAAAAAGGAGTCAGCGCAAGGGGTATGTAGTCCTTCTGTTGGGTGGATCGGGCGACGTGGGCGCTGTAGAGGCCCAGGGGCATCAGAACAGCAGAGGCGGTGAAGCTGGCGGAGGCGGAGAAGCACATCCGGTTGCAAGGCGGCAGGCTTGCTCAAGGGTGAAGCTCCAGCCTCGCAGGGACCCTTGAGTCCGTAGTTTTGCAATAAACTGTTGGGCAAATGTTGGGTAAATATTCTGTTGGGGCCCGATTCCGTTGGCCCCTGATTCGGCTGATCATCGGCTGATCAAAAGCTCTCGGGGCTGGCTGGCGGCCTTCGCTCAGGGTTCCAGCAGAACGGCGCACAGGGCAGCGACGCTGCGGGGCTCGCTGACCAGCCCCGGGTGGGTCAGGGCCGGCAGGGCCTGGATCGGGCCCACCGGCAGCACCCCTCGCCAGCTGGGCACCACCAGCAGATCGAGCGGGCAGAAGAAGCTGCGGCAATCGACCCCGCCAAGCCTGCTGGGATGCAGCCTCTGACTGGCCTCCAGCTGGCGCAGGAAGCTGCTGCCGATCTTCATGTCGGCAATCCCCGCCAGCAGGCCCCGCGGCACCGGCTGGGCCATCAGGGTGCCGCGCTGGGGACTGCCCACGCACACGAACCGGCGGGTACGCCTGTGGCCGCCGAGGTTTTCGATCCAGGCCCGGGCCACGAGGCCACCCATCGAGAAGCCGAGCAGATCCACGCTTGCATCAGGCCCGAAGGCTGCCTGGATCTTTTTATCCAGGGCTTCTGCCAGTCGCCCCAGGGGTACCTGGCCCAGGCCATGGGGGAGATGGGGAATCAGCAGGGGAGCACGCTGGCCAGCCAGGCTGGTCACCAGCTGGCGAAACAATTGCGGGGTATCCCACAGCCCATGCACCAGCACCAGGGGCTGCTGGGAGCCCCGGCTAGCCGCCATCAGGCCAGCAGGGAACTGAGCAGATCAGAAAGCAGCAGGTTGTCGATCGACCACAGCCCACCGCCGCAGCCGGCCAGCACCAGGCACATGACCACATACATGGCAGCTTTCTCCCAACTGGGGGGTTCGCCCACCCCCATGGGGCCGGCGTAATCGCCGGGGGGAATCTGGTAAGGGTCCGGCGCGATGAAGGGAAAGCCAGCCTTCAGCTCGATCACAACCGCGTAGGCCATCGACACCAGGATCGCCAGCGCCGCCAGGGGGGTAAGCAGGCCAGGGATCAGGGCGATGCCGGCAGCCCACATCGAAAAAGCGGAGAGGAAGCACAGCCACTGGGGCGTCTGCATCGCCGTGGCCCAGGTCTTGAGGTTGCGGAGCTTCGGCCAGCCGTGGCGAATGAAACAGAAGCCCAGAAAAAGCCTCAGAACCAGCAGGGAGGCCTGGGCGAGGGTGGAAGGTGCCGCCGGCACCAGCAGGTCCACCACGGTGATCTCCATCTTTAGGGGTCTGGAAGTTGATCACAACGTACCCATCTGGGCTCACCCTGGCCATGATCGTCACAGGTCCCCCATCCACCGATTCAGCAGACTCCCATGGCCCTATCCCTGGTAACGGCGGGATCGAGTTCCCCCCTCGGATCCAGCCTGCGGGACGGCGGCGTCAATTTCTGTCTCTACGCCAAGGACGCCACCCTGGTGGAGCTTTGCCTGTTTGACCGGGCCGAGGCCGAGGAGCCTGCGGTGGTGGTTCGATTCGAGGGGGAGCTCCATCGCACCAACCACTACTGGCATGGGTGGTTGCCGGATGTCCAACCGGGCCAGCTCTACGGCTACCGGGTGCATGGGCCCCAGGCTCCGGAGCGGGGGCTGCGATTCGATCCCACCCGGCTGTTGATAGATCCCTACGGCCTGGCACTGTCAATGCCCACCGCAGTCGGGGGCACCATGAAGAGCGTGGTGGTCGATCCAGGCCACTACGACTGGGAAGGGGATCGGCCCCTGCAGCGTCCCGCCCGGGACACGGTGATCTATGAACTGCATGTGCGCGGCTTCACCGCCGATCCTTCCTCTGGGGTGGCGCCGCCCCGGGCCGGCACCTATGCCGGCCTGATCGAGAAGATTCCCTACCTTCAGGACCTGGGCATCACGGCGGTGGAGCTGCTGCCGGTGTTTCAGTTTGATCCCCATGATGCGCCGGCGGGTCTGCCGAATTACTGGGGCTATCAGCCCATTTCCTTCTTTGTTCCCCATCACGGCTACAGCACCCGTTCCGATCCCTTCGGCCCGCTCGATGAGTTCCGCGACCTGGTCAAGGCCATGCATCGGGCCGGTATCGAGGTGATTCTCGATGTGGTGTTCAACCACACTGCTGAGGGAGATGAAACGGGATCCACCTTCTGTTACCGTGGTATTGCCAATTCCGACTACTACCTGCTGGCGAGTGATCCCAGTCGCTACGCCGACTACACCGGTTGTGGTAACACCCTCAATGCCAATAACCCCGTGGTGCGGCGCCTGATCCGCCACAGCCTGCGCTACTGGGTGGAGCAGATGCATGTGGATGGTTTCCGCTTTGATCTGGCTTCTGTGCTCTCCCGCGATGAAACCGGGGCTCCCTCGCCCCTGCCGCCGATTCTCTGGGACATCGACACCGATCCCGTGCTGGCAGGCACCAAGCTGATCGCCGAGGCCTGGGATGCGGCCGGTCTCTACCAGGTGGGCAGCTTTGTGGGCGACAGCTGGCAGGAGTGGAACGGTCGCTTCCGCGATGACGTGCGCGGCTTCCTCAAGGGCGATCGCGGCATGGTGCCCCGGGTGACCCAGCGACTGATCGGTAGCCCCGATATCTACGGCTACGAACATCGCCGGGCCGAAGCCAGCATCAATTTCATCACTTGCCACGACGGCTTCACCCTGGCCGATGTGGTCAGCTACAACATCAAACACAACGGGGCCAACGGCGAAAACAATCGGGATGGTTCCAGCGACAATTTCAGCTGGAACTGCGGCGTTGAGGGGCCCACAGACGATCCCGCCGTGCTGGCCCTGCGCCAGCGTCAGCTGCGCAACTTCTTCACCCTGCTGCTGCTGGCCGCTGGCACTCCCATGCTCGCTATGGGGGATGAGGTGTGCCGCAGCCAGCAGGGCAACAACAATGTCTACTGCCAGGATGGGCCCATCAGCTGGATGGACTGGACCCTGGTGGACCGCCATGCAGATCTGCGGCGCTACGTGCAGCAGCTGATCGCCTTTCGCCAGCGCCGCGATGTGGTGGTGGACCGGGAGGATCTAATCCTGGAGGATCTGCTGCTACGCAACCAGGTGAGCTGGCATGGCATCGAGCCCGGTAGACCCGACTGGGGGCAGGACTCCCGCTCCTTCGCTGTCACCATCACCAGCAGTGCCCATCGCTTTCGCTGGCATCTGATGGCCAATGCCTGGTGGGAGCCCCTGAGTTTCTGCCTGCCACCCCCAGCTGTCGCTGAGTGCCCCTGGCGCCGCTGGATCGATACGGCCCTGCCCAGCCCCGACGACATCGTGAACTGGGGTGAAGGATGCTCCGTGGTGGGGGCGCAATGTCAGCTCGCTCCCCGCTCCATCCAGGTGGTGATCGATCAGCTGCCCAGAATCTGCAGCTGATGGCCGTCGGGGTCGGCCAGCTGCAGGGCCCGATCGGCCCCCACAATGGCGGCCTGTTCGCCCAGCTGGATCACGCCGCCATGAAGTGGTTGGCCTGCGCAGGCCTCCGCCGCTGCGGCGATGCGATCGAGATCGGCTACCCGCAGGCGGATCTGCCAGTGGGCATGGTCTTGCGCTCCCTGATCTGCGGGCCGGGGACGGCCGTTGTTGGGGGGCTGGTAGTTGAGGCATTCCACCCCGGGGCCGCCGGGGCAGCGGTGGCCGGTGATGCGCACCCGGGTGTCCTGCAGGCCATCGAGCCCATCTTGGGTGGGGCCGCTGTTCAGCCCATCGCCGCCCAGTTTCAGCCCCAGCAGGTCGTCATAGAAGCGACAGCTCATGGGGGTGTCGGCCACGCTGACGGCGCTGTGGTCGATGCCCAGGAATGGTGAGGGGTCCCCGGGGGAGACATGCCAGCGGGCGTCGCCTTTATCGGGGGGGAACTGCAGCAGTTCGAGGTTGTGGCCCTCTGGATCGCGGAATTTGAAGGCCTGGATGCCAGCGGCAGCGGTGTTCCATTCCGGCAGGGTCTGGGGTGCGGTGGAGACGCCCACCAGCGAGCCCTCGGCAATGGCCTGGCGCGCCTTGGCACTGGCGGCCTCCAGGTCGCTCACCACGATGCAGATGTGCTGAAACCAGAGGTCGCTGCTGCGCGAATCGACAGGGATCGGGCGGCCCGGCCGCAGCCCCCTGCCAAGGTTGAGCACCTCGGTGAGCTCCAAAGTTTCTGCGCCGATGTGGAGTTGCAGCAGCTTCAGGCGGGAGCCAGGCAGGCCGATCAGTTCGGCATAGGGGCCTGCTTCGACCACCAGGCTCTGGCCACGACTGAACCCCAGCGTGCCAGTGAAGAAATCTGCCGCCGCCTCGGCGTTGGCGGTGGTGAAACCGACGCAACTGATGTGGGGGCTGGGCCGGGCGCTGAGGGAATCCATGCAGTTCAGGCGAAGGTGGCGGCTCCAGCGGCCGCGATGGCGCTGTCCAGCTCCGGCGTCATGCCGGAGACGCCGATGGCCCCGATGCAGATCCCCTCCTGCACCAGTGGCAGGCCACCGGCCATGGCGACGGCAGGTTGGCCCAGAATCGAGGCCAGCTGCAACAGGGCGGGTCGCTCGCCATTGATGCTGGCTTCCATCGCGGCGGTGGGTTTGCCGTTGAGTGCGGCCATGCGCGCCTTGGCGATGGCGGCCTCGGTGCTGGCGGGGCTGGCACCGTCGCGCCGCTCCAGCAGCAGCAGGTGCCCACCACTGTCCACCACCGCGATCGACACCCATGCCGCGTGCTGGTCAGCAGCGCCGTGGCTGGCATTGGCAATGGCCCGGCAGTCGGCAAGCTCCAGGAGGGGTTGGTGGCGCATCAGTTCCAGGGGAGTTGGTTTTGGGCTGTTCAGTCCCAGATGATCTTGGCCAGCCACAGGTGTCCTTCTAGTTCCACCCCGGCGGCAGCGGCCTCCAGGTCGCTGTCGCTGAGCCTCAGGGTTGCCTCAGCCTGGTGCTTCACCAGATCCACGCCGCTGAAGTTGTAGCCCATGCCCGCGCCCAGCTCGGCGATGGCATTGAGATTGGGGCACTGGCTGAAGCGCTCCAGCAGGGCCGGGTCGCTTTTGACTGTTTTCAGGAAGATTTCGAGTTGTTCGCGGGCCATGGGTTGGCAGAGGTGCGCAGAGGGGTTTGGAGTCATCGCCGCCAGGTGGCGCCCCGGGTGTTTGTGAACAGGGCGTAGATGGCCTTGGAGGCACACAGAAACAGGCGGCTGTGGTAACGATCGCCGAAGCAGAGGTTGGAGACCCGGTGGGGTACCAGCACCTTGCCGAGCAGGGTGCCATCGGGGGCGATGCAGTGCACCCCATCGGCGGCCCCGCACCAGAGGTTGCCCGCTTCGTCAACCCGGAACCCGTCGGCCCAGCCGGGGCTGATCTTGTGGAAGACCTCGCCACCGCTGAGGCTGAAGCCATCATCAGCCACATCAAAAACGCGGATGTACTGCCGGGGTTCGGCGACGCCTGGGGCTCCCGATTCCGCCACATAGAGCCGGCGCTCATCCGGCGAGAAGGCCAGTCCGTTCGGACCATCGAAATCAGTGGCCACGGCTGTGATGGCGCCGCTGTCTGGATCCAGCCGGTAGAGGGCGGGGGGCTGCTCCGACTCCTGGCGGCCCCCTTCGTAGTCGTTCATCAGGCCGTAGAGGGGATCGCTGAACCAGATCGAGCCATCGCGCTTCACCACCACATCATTCGGGGCGTTGAGGCGATGGCCGCGGGCCTCCCGCGCCAGGGTGGTGATGCTGCCGTCATGCTCGAGGCGGGTGAGGCTGCGGCTGCGGTGGTGGCATTGGATCAGGCGGCCCTGCAGGTCGCGGCTCTGGCCGTTGGCGAAATCCGAGGGCTCGGCGAAGGTGCTGACCCCGTGCTGCGCACTCCAGCGCAGGGTGCGGTTGTTGGGAATGTCGCTGAACAGCAGGCAGTTGTGGTCGCCGAACCACACCGGGCCTTCCACCCAGCGAAATCCATCGGCAAGCAGCTCCAGGTCGGCATTGAACAGCACCAGCTGCTCGAAGCGCGGGTCGTAGCTTTCGGTGCACGCCGACGGGTTGTTCATGGGAAGAATCCCGGTGGCGCGCAGCGCCAGGCCTCGTCGTTGCGCTGAATGATCAGCTGCACGCACGGTTCCTCACCCACCTGGGCCGACAGATGGCCCTTGTGGCCCTCAGGGGTGGCGATGCAGCCCTGATCACCGCCGAAGGAATACTCGCCGGCGCGCATGATCGCGATCTGGCCGTCCATGCTCTGCACAGACCAGGCACCGCGCAGCACATAGATCCATTTGGGCACGTGGTTCTCGTGCCAATCGGCGGTCCAGCCCACCGGGAGGTAGGTCACAAAGGCATTGCCCTGATCGAACAGGGGCCGCGAGAACTGGGGAGAATCGCCGGGACCCAGCTGGCCCAGCTGGAAGCTGCTGATCGTGCACGGCTGCTGACGGCTGATGCCGTCGGCAGCGGTCCACAGGTGCCAGTAGGTTTCCGGCTGGGGCGCCAGGCTGAAGGAATCGCTCATGGCTGGTTGGTTCAGTCCTTGATGGCGATGGCGGAGATCTCCAGCTGGATGCCGAGCACCAGGGCGGAGACTTCCACCACCGCCCTGGAGGGGTAGGCCTGGGGATCGGGGAAATACTCCTGCCACACCGCATCGAAGGTGTCGAGGGTGTCGATGTCGGTGAGGTACACGGTGGCACTCACCACGTGTTCAAAGCCGAAGCCCGCCTCTTCGAGCACGGCCTGCATGTTGCGCATCACCTGGCGGGATTCCAGGGTGATGTCACCGTTGCCGACTTTTTCGCTGGTGACCGGATCCACCGGCAGCTGTCCGGTGATGAAGAGGGTGTTCCCAACCTGGAATCCCTGGCTGTAGGAGGCCACGGGTTTTGGAAAGCGATCGCTGTGGATAGCCCTGCGGACCAAGGGAGCCATGCCGATTGTGGAAGGGTCTTTTCAAAGTAGTGAGTCCCGCGGCGCTGTCATCCCCCCTGTTGCGGAGCCTGTCATCCAGGCGACTGCGGTTGCATGGAGGTGTTGCAGATTGCTGCATAGTGCCCTTTGGCTGCTTACGGTGCGCCTTAAGCAAATTCCCAACCCTGATGTCCGCCAGTCCAGCCAGCCCCTCAGACGCCAGCACCAATCCGCTTGCGGGGAAGAGCCTTTCGAATTTTCTGCAGGGCAAGGTTGCCATTGTCACCGGCGGCAACAGCGGCATTGGCAAGGCGATTGTGGAAAGTCTTGCCGAGCTCGGAGCCAAGGTGGTGATCGACTACCGATCCCATCCCGAGGCCACTGAAGAACTGGAGCGGGAAATCGGCAGCTATGGCGGCAGCAGCTTTGGCGTGCATGCCGATGTGTCGAACCTTGATGATCTGCAGCGGCTGGTGCAGGCGGCCGTGGACAAGTACGGCCGCCTGGATGTGATGGTGAACAATGCCGGCGTCGAGACCCGTACCTCGATTCTCAACACCACACCTGAAGATTTCGACAAGGTGCTTGACGTCAATTTGCGTGGTGTCTTCTTCGCCTGTCAGTACGCCGCCAAGCAGATGATCGCCCAGGGCGGCGGTGGCCGGATCATCAACATCTCCTCGGTGCACGAGGACTGGCCCATGCCGGAGAACACTCCCTACTGCTGTGCCAAGGGAGGGGTACGCATGCTCACCCGCACCGCAGCCCTCGAGCTGGCCAGCCATGGCATCACCATGGTGAACGTGGGCCCCGGCGCGGTGGCCACGCCGATCAACGACTCCACCATGAACAATCCGGAGTTGCTGGCCAAACTCGATGCGGCCATTCCCCTGGGGCGGATGGCCCAACCCGAGGAGATCGCCCGGGTGGTGGGCTTCCTGGCCAGCGACGCGGCCAGCTACATCACGGCGACCACAATCTTTGCCGACGGCGGCATCATGCAGAGCAGCCCCGGCCTGTGATCCCGGTTTGAGGGCCGGGCTGGATGCGGATCACCCGACAGGAGATTCTCCGGCTGCGCCGCCGGCATCGCGGCTACTGGATGATGCTGGCCACCGAAATGGGGCTGCTGCTGCTGTTGCCCCTGGCCCAGATGCAGATCTGGCTTTTGTCGGTGCTGTTGGTTCTGCTGGCGCTGGTGTTGATGGTGTTCGTCAGCCGTTTTTCGCCCCTGCGCCAAACCCGCCCGCTGATCTACGGCCTGGGCGGGCTGGCGATAGGGCTTGAGATCATCTGGCATCTGGCTCTCAACCTCTGGCCAGCCGTGGGACGGGCCCTCACCATTCCCCATGTGATTGTCTGGCTGGTCTTCCTGTCGCTGGGAGTGCTCCGTAAGGTGAAGACGCTGACGCGGGAGCCCTATGTCACCGTCTCGGTGGTGATGGGAGCCGCCTCGGGCTATCTGCTGGTTGGTCTGGCGGGTGGTCTGCTGCTCACGGCCCTCTGGGTGCTCGATCCCGCCGCCTTTGACCTGACGGCCCTGCCCGCAGTGGGATCCACCGCGGCGCTGCCCAATGTGTCGGTGGCGCCAGCGCTGATGGCCGCCTCCTTCACCATGCTCACCACCATCGGCACCACGGTGCTCAAGACCAGCCATGTGGGCGGCCAGGTGGTGACCACGGTGATCACCGTGGTGGGCCAGCTCTATGTGGCCATCCTGATCGCCCTGATCCTGGGCCGCTTTCGTTGGCGTGCATGAGCAATCGACGGCACCGTTTCTATCGCCACCTCTTTTTTGTTGCGATCGGGGTGCTCTTCTCGATGGCCTTGCCGTTCCCGATCCATCGGTTCGGGGCCCTGGGCACGGTGAGCCTGATGCTTCTGCTTGCCATAGAGCTCGGCGGCCCAATCCGTGCCCATCAGACCCGTCACCGCCTGCATGACCTCGCCTATCGCCGGCTTGGTCTGCTCACCCTGCTTTGCCAGCTCCTCTGGATGTGCAGTCCCCGTGATTTCGCGTTCTCAGGGTTCCCCGTTCTCCTGGCCACCACCGCCTTCATCTTCTGGAGCCTGAAGCGACTCCTGATCTGCCTGGCTCAGGAAACCCAGGTCAAGATGGCCGTGCTTGGCGGGGCGGTGGCTGGGTACCTACTGCTTGGAATCAGTGGCGGTTTGCTGTTCGGGGCCCTGGAGACCCTGGCTCCCGGCAGCTTCATTAACCAGGCCGATGGAGGCCGGGAACTGCTTTTGGCTGGCTTGGGAGTGGACTCAGCGGCACTTCGTATCTGGGATCTCGATTTCACCCGCATCCACTACTTCGCCTTCGTCAGTCTCACCACCGTGGGCTACGGAGACATAATCCCGGCCCTGCCGCCGGCCCAGATGGCCAGTGTGGCCCTGAGCATCTCAGGACCGCTCTATCTGGCCATTGTGATGGGCCTGTTGATCAGTCGCTACACCCTGCACGTGGAGGAGCAGCAGCTCAGAGAGGGGGAGGGGAGGCCTCCAGACCCACATCAACGTTCAGGTGCTGATTCGGACGGCCCGTGATCAGCATGGAGGCCCGCTGGCGGGTGGCAATTGCCCACAACCACTTGGTTAGCAGGCTGATGCGATTTTCATTGTACGGCATGAAGGCCAGGTGGGCCAGACCCCAGAGGATCCAGCCCGCCAGGCCGCTCACCTTGAAGCCGCGCAGGTCTGCCACCGCATGCAGGGGACCCAGAACGGCCATGGTGCCGAAATCGGTGAACTGAAACGCCCTGTGGCTGCGGCCCTCGCTGCGGGCCACGATGTCGGCAGCGACCCAGCTCCCCATCTGCACGGCCGGGCCTGCCATCCCCGCCAGGGGCTTGCCATCGACGGTGTGGCTGTAGGAGCAGAGGTCGCCGATCACACGGATTTCCGGATGGCCGGGAATTGAGAAGTCGGGCTCGACGATCACGCGCCCGCCCCGATCCAGCTGGCAGCCACTGGCCTCAGCCAGCACCTTGCCCAGATGGGAGGCCCGCACCCCGGCGGTCCAGCAGATGGTGGCTGCTTCCAGTGTCCGCGGGCCATCGGGGGTGTTCACCAGCACCTTGCCTTCCTCAATGCTCTGGACCCTGCCGCCGAGCAGCAGCTCCACGCCCGCAGACTGCAGGTAGGTGCCGGCTGCGGCCGAAAGGCTCGGGTCCATGGCCCTCAGCACCCGGTCGCCCGGGTCGACCAGGATCACCTTGCTCAGTTTCGGATCAAGTTGCTTGAATTCCCGGCCCAGGGCGTGGACCATAAGTTCCATCAGGGAGCCGGACAGTTCGCATCCGGAGGGGCCGCCCCCCACCACAACCACGGTTTGCAGAAAGGCGCGACGGGTCGGATCGGGGGTCTGTTCCGCTTCCTCCAGGGCCAGCAGCACCCGACGCCGGATCTCGTCGGCATGCTCGAGGATCTTCATCGGTGGAGCTTGCTCGCGCCAGTCTTCGTGGCCGAAGTAGCTGCTGCCTGATCCGGCAGCCAGGATCAGATGGTCGTAGGCGAAGCTTCGCCCGTTGAAGCCGATCCGCCGAGCTTCGATCTCGATCTCGGTGACCTCTCCCAACAGCACCTGCACATTTGGGGCCCGACCGACCAATTGGCGCAGGGGCGAGGCCACATCCCCCTTCGACACCAGCCCGGAGGCCACCTGATAGAGGAGGGGCTGGAACAGGTTGAAGTTGCGCTTGTCGATCAGCGTCACCCGCACCGGTTGCTTGATCAGGCTGTGGCAGGCCTGCAGTCCGGCAAACCCCCCCCCGACGATCACCACATGGGGCAGGCTTTTGAGGCGCTTATCGGGCGGGTCGAGTTCCAGGAAAAAGCGTTCGCGGGTCATGCTTGGCCAGGCAGTCGCCTAAAGGTAAAGGTATGGACCCCGGGCTGGTTTGCCCTGCTAAAGGTGGTGGTGATTGTGGATACTTTCATGTCAATTGCGTCGATTCAGGACTTTGTGACTCGTGTGGCCGGGGATGCCGCCCTGCGCGACAAGATTCACGCGGCAGCTGGTGTCGACGACATCGTGGCCATTGCGGCGGCCCATGGCCATGACATCGACAAGAAAGTGCTTCTGCGCGAGCACGCCAAAGCACTCGGCACCGCCAAAGACCATGAGCTGGCCGGCATCAACAGCTGGGGCGATGCCCTGATGCACTGCTTTGGGGCCACGGAGGAGGACTGATCGCTGAGGAGGGCTGTTCACCCAGGGGTACTGATTAGGAGTCCTGACCAGGTTCGGCTCCGCAACGGCGCTTCAACCGGCGCTTCAACCGGCGCCCAGATAGGCAGCCCGCAAGCTGCCATCAGCCAGCAGCTGGGCCGCTGGTCCCTGCAGGGTGAGTTCGCCCGCCTCCAGCACATAGCCGCGGTCGGCGATCTCCAGCGCGGCCAGGGCGTTCTGCTCCACCAGCAGGATCGTCAGACCGTCCTGGTGCAGCTGGGCCAGGGCGGCCATCACTTCGGCCACCAGTTTGGGCGCCAGCCCCAGGCTCGGTTCATCCAGCATCAGCAGGGTGGGGCGGGCCATCAGCGAGCGGGCGATCGCCAGCATCTGCTGCTCGCCGCCGGAGAGGGAGCCGGCCAGTTGGGTGCGGCGCTCGGCCAGCCGCGGGAAGAGGGCGTAGCAGCGCTCCAGGTCGGCGCGGATGTCAGCCTTGTTTCGTCGCAACCAGGCTCCCAGCTCCAGGTTGTCGGCCACGCTCTGCCGGGCCAGCACCCGTCGGCCTTCGGGGCAGTGGGCCACACCAAGCCGCACGGTGTTTTCCGTGCGCATGCCGTTGATCGCCGATCCCCGCCAGCAGACGCGGCCGGCGGCGATCGGCATCAGCTGGGAGATCGCCCGCAGCGTGGTGCTCTTGCCGGCGCCGTTGGAACCGAGCAGGGTCACCAGCTCGCCCTGATGCACTGTGAGATCGATGCCGTTGAGGGCCTGCACGCTGCCGTAGCGCACGCCCACCCCCTGCAGCTGCAGCAGCGGCGTGCTCATGACATGCTTCCGCCACTGCCGGAGCCACTGCCCGTGCCGAGGTAGGCATCGATCACCTGTGGGTCGCGCCGCACCTCGTCGGGCGTGCCGAGGGCGATGCACACGCCGAAATCCAACACCGATATGCGGTCGCACAGGCTCATCAGCAGCGGCACGTGGTGCTCGATGATCATCACCGTGAGCTGGTGGCGCTGGCGCAGGTGGCCGATCAGCTGGCAGAGCTGGTTTTTTTCGGCGGGATTGAGGCCAGCGGCGGGTTCATCCAGCAGCAGCAGATCGGGGCCGGTGGCCAGGGCACGCGCCATCTCCAGCCGGCGTCGATCGCCATAGGCCAGCGTGCCCGCCTGTCGTTCGGCCAGGGCGATGAGCCCCAGCTCCTCAAGCAGCTGCCAGGCCGTCTTCAGTCGTTGGCCCTCGGCGCGCCGGTGGCCGGTGCTGTTGAGCAAGCCCCCGGCGGCGCTGCTGCGGGGGTGGCGCTGCAGCGCCACCAGCAGGTTCTCCAGCACCGAGAGGCCATCGAAAAGCCGCAGGTTCTGGAAGGTGCGAGCCAGGCCCAGGCGGTTGAGTCGGTGCGGCGGCTGGCCGGTGATCGGCTTGCCACGCCAGAGCACGGCGCCGCTGGTGGGGGTGGTGACGCCGGAGATCAGGTTGAACAAGGTGGTTTTGCCTGCGCCGTTGGGGCCGATCAGTCCGAAGATCTCCCCGGGCTGAACGGCGAAGCTCACCCGATCAAGTGCCAGCACCCCACCGAAGCGACGGATCAGATCGCGCACCTCCAGCAGGGGCATGCTCATGGCTGGGACTCGCTGGCGGGGGGCTGGTCGCGTTCACCCCACCGCCCCAGCCGCTGCAGTAGGGTCGGGGTAATCAGCCCCTGGGGGGCCAGTACTGGCCCCAGCAGGATCACCAGGCCGAACAGCACCAGGCGCCCATCGCCCAAGGGCCGCAACAGCTCGGGTAGGGCCGTAAGCAGTAGCCCCCCCACCACCGGACCCAGCCAGGAGCGCGATCCCCCCAACACCACGAAGGCCAGGGTGGCGACACTGGCGTCAAAGGAGCCTTGGCGGGCGTTCCAGGTGTTGAGGAAGTGGGCGGCCAGGGCGCCTGTGCTGCCGGCCAGCACGGCGCTGAGCACAAAGGCGGTGAGCTTGGCGCCCGTGGTGTCGATGCCCATGCAGCGGGCGGCCAGTTCGTCGTCTCTGATGGCGGCCATGGCGCGGCCCAGGGGGATTCCCTCCAGCCGCTGGCACACCCAGCCCGCCAGGGTCAGAAGCGCCAGCGCCGGTAGCAGGTAGCCGGCAGCAGTGCTGAATGGCTGGGGGATGGCGAAGATACCCACCGCTCCGCCGGTGAAGGGCAAATTCAGGATCGCCACCCGCACGATTTCCACCAGGGCGATGGTGGCGATGGCCAGGTAGATCCCCTGCAGCCGCAGCACCAGCCGCCCCACCAGCAGGGCCAGCAGCCCGGCCAGCAGGCCCCCCAGCAATAACTCCAGCACAAACGATCCCAGCGGCAGGGTGCCGGCGGGGGTGGCGCCGAGGGCGCTCCAGCGGGTGGAGAGCAGGGCGGCCAGGGTGCCGCCCACGGCGTAGAAGGCTGGCGTGGCCAGCGACAGCTGCCCCGCCGCCAGTGGCAAATACACCGACAGGCCCAGCAGGGCGCCGATCAGCATCTGCACCAGCAGGGCGTTGTCGATCACAGGGCGGACCTCCTCACACCTTCTCAACCGTGCGCCGGCCCAGCAGGCCGCTGGGGCGCAGCAGCAGCACGGAGAACAGGATCGCAAAGGCCAGGGCGTCGCGCCAGCCGGAGGCCTCGCCTGGCACCAGGGCCTCCGCCAGCCCCATCAGCAGGCCGCCGGCAATGGCTCCGGGCACGCTGCCCAGCCCCCCCAGTACAAGCACCGCCAGTCCCTTGAGGCCATAGCCGATGCCGAAGTAGGGGCCAGGCAGGCTCACGCTCACGCCGATAAGTCCGCCGCCCAGCCCCGCCAGAGCGCCGCTCAGAAAGAACGCCAGCCGCACCATTGCCGAGCTGGGGATGCCGAGCAGCTGGGCGGTGGTGGCGTCTTCTGCCACGGCCCGCAGGGCCCTGCCGCCCCTGCTGCGCTCCAGCCACAGGCTGAGCACCACCACGGCTGCGGCGGAGATCAGCAGCAGCAGCAGCTGGATCGTGCGAATGCGGGCGCCGCCGATCACCAGTACGTCGGGTAAGCCTGCCAGGGCATTGGCGCTCGGGGGAAAGGCGTAGCCCTCGGCGCCCATCAGCAGTTGCAGCAGGTTCACCAGCACCACGCCAGCGCCGAGGCTGGTGATCAGGGCCAGCAGCGGTTCGGCGTTACGGCGCCGCAGCGGCGCGAAGGCCACCCGCTCCACTAGCAACCCCACGAGGCCGGAGCCACCTGCCGCAAGCAACAGGGCCAGAGCGAAGGGCAACCCGCTCGGCAGCCCCCACCCCGGCAGTGCACCGTTGACACCAATTGTGCCGCCCATCAACAGGAAGGTGAGGTAGCCGCCCACGGAAAACAGGGCGCCCTGGGCGAAGTTGATTACCCCGAGCACCGAGAACACCAGGGTGTACCCCAGTGCCACCAGGGCATACACGCCGCCGCTGGCGGCACCGTTCAACAGGGTTTGCAGCAGGGTTTCGATCATCGTCTGTTCTCCTGCCCTTGGCTTTCCGTGAGTTTCAGCTCGCGAACCAGGGCGAAGCGGCCATCGCGGCCGTCGGGATCCATGCGCACCTCTGCCACGTAAAAACGATCCTGCAGCACCTCGCCCTCGGGGCTGAAGCCAATTGGGCCGAGTGGGGTGTCGTAAGTGCCGCCGAGCAATTCGTCCATCAGCTTGGCGCGGGCCTGGCCAAGGCTCACACCGGTGAGGCCGCCCTTGCGCTCCAGCCGCTGGATGGCTTCAAACAGCACTTGGTAAGCGGTGAAGGCCTGGGCCGTGATCTGGGGTGGTGGCCGATCGCCGTGGGCCTGGCGGAAGAGCTCCTGGAAGCGGCGGTTGATCGGGGTGTTGAGCTCGGGGCTGTAGGCCTGAGCGATCAGGATGCCGTCGCACCAGCGCTGGCAGATCGGGTAAATGTTCGGTGTGTTGAGGCCATTGCCCACCACGATCTGGCCGCGGTAGCCGAGTTCGCGCAGCTGACGGATCAGGTTGCCGCCGGCTACCGCCTGCACCGAGAGCACCACCAGCTGGGGCTTGAGCTGCAGGGCGGATGTGATCGGCGTCTGGAAGTCGTTGTCGGCCAGCTGGGTGCGTTGCACCGTCACAGGGGGCAGCCCGAGGGTGGCCAGGGCCTTCTGGAAGATGGCCACCTCGGCGGTGCTGTAAGCGTCGTCCTGGGCGTAGAACACGGCCACGCGCTTGATCGAGGGATCACGGCGCAGGGCCTCCTCAAGCGAGAGCGGCGCGATCACCGAGCTCTGGGCCGATACGCGGCTGATGAAGTGACCGATCTCGGGAATGCCCTTGGCGGTGTTCGAGGGCGCCACCACAGGTACGCCCTGGCGCTGGGCGATTGGATCGGCGGCGAAGGCCTGCTGGGAGAGGGTGGGCCCGATCAGGGCGATCACTCCCTGACGGATCAGCAGGTTGAAGGCGGTGATGGCGCTGGGCTCATCGGAGGCGCCGTCTTCAAGTTGGAGGCGCACGGGGCGGCCGCCCCGTGCACTCTGTTGGGCCCAGCGCTCGGCCACGGCCAGCCCCTGGCGCTGGTCTTGCCCATAGAGGTTGGCGTTGCCGGTGAAGGCGATGGTGGCCCCGAGGGTGAGGGGGCCGCCGGTGAGTGGTTTGGCCGCTGGATCAGTGCTGCGGCCCAGCCAGGCCAGGGCGCCGATGCCGGCAGCAAGCAGGGCTGCGAGCCGGAGGGCGCCACGCTGGCGCTGTTCGATCAGGCCGGCGCTGAACAGCCTGTCCTGGCGCACAGCCGTCGATGGCGGGGAGGTGGTCGTCATCGGCAGGGCAATGCTGCGGATGCTGGGTGCTGAGGCAAACGCTGTCAACCGCCGCTATGTGGTGAGGGGTGGCTTGGAGTCCTGGTTCGGGCCGATGCGCGGGCGGGAATCTTGCAGAACAGAAGCCCCAACCGCTCGTCATGGCGGATGCTCCTCGCCCACCCGGGCTGACCCAGCGCTACCGGGAGCAGCTGCAGACCCGCCACTACGCCCGCCGCACGGTGAAGACCTACGAGCAGTGGCTGCGCCGCTTTCTCCGGTTTCACCACATGCGCCTTCCCTGGGAGATGGACAGCGCCGAAGTGAACGCCTTTCCCAGCCACCTGGCGGTGAGCTGGCAGGTGAGCGCGTCCACGCAGAACTAGGCCCTGGCGGCGTTGCTGTTCCTTTACAGGGAGCGGCTGGAAGGCGAACCAGCGCTGGTGGTGGGGTTGCTCTATGGCAGTGGGCTGCGCCTGTAGCCAACGGCTTCCGCAAAGCGGTTGGAGGCCCTGCGGCTGCGGGTGAAGGATCTCGACGTCCAGCGACGCGAACTGACGGTGCGCGACGGCAAAGGCGGCAAAGACCGACTCACCCTGCTGCACCATGGCAATCTGACCGCTGGGTGGGGAAGCGGGGTGATGCCCTACGCCCTGGTGCGGAAATACCCAAACGCCAGCCGGGAATGGGGCTGGCAATGGGTGTTCCCCAGCAGCATCGCTGGCACGACAGGGAACCAGGAGCCCAAGGCCGCCAGTTGCCATACGTTCCGTCACTCCTTTGCGACGCACCTGCTGGAACGGGGGCAGGACATCCGCACCATCCAGGAGCTCCTGGGCCACAAGGATGGGAGCAACACCATGATCTACACCCATGTGCTCAACCGCGGCCCACTCGGCGTACGCAGTCCTGCAGACCTTGTGTAGCAATCTGAACAGGTGGTTCACAGACCCGTGAACCAAGTCTATTTGTAGGCAGATATAGCCTCGAGGCCCTGCCAGTACTGCATTCTCCAAACTCTCCGAATAGCACCCCGGCTCGGTTCACGGAAGGGCCTGAGGCAACAGCCCTGGTACACGGAACCTTCCAATAAATAGTTGGGCTGCACATGCCACATTCTCACTCACCCACTGTCCATCGGAGCGAAATCATGATCCGAAACATTAATATCGAATTTAGGGGTGGCGGCACCATTCTTAGGGGTCGCATGTTCACGCCCGTTGTTCCCGGCAGCAAGCTGCCTACATTTGTGGTGACTGGCAGTTGGAGCAGCGTCAAGGAACAGAATCCTGCTGCCTATGCGGAAAGACTTGCTTCTGACGGCTATCAAGTCATCACATTCGACCATACCGGTTTCGGTCAGTCGGACGGGTTTCCCCGCAATGTCGAAGACCCGAACCTCAAAGTCGCCGATGTCAAGGCAGCTGCCGATTTCGCACTCGGTCTCGACAGCACTGATCCCGACAAGCTTTATGGTCTCGGCATTTGCGCAGGTGGTGGCTACATGGTACGGGCCGTGGGCGAAGACAAACGCTTTAAAGGGCTGGTAACCGTAGCCGGATGGTTGACGGATAAGTCGTCCATGCAGGCCTTCTTCGGAGAAAATTTCGCGCTTCTGCAAGAAATGGGCGATGGCGCACTTGCCAAGTTCAACGAAACAGGTGAAGTGGATTACCTGCTTGCCGCTGGGCCGGAAGGCGCGCCTGCCGCGATGGCAATGGATGCCGCAAATGACTATTACGTCCTAAAGCATTCGCACGGCGCATGGTTAAACCGCTTCGCCAAGCAGTCATTCGCGTCGATCACGCGATTCGATTCAATCTCATCCGCGGTGGAGCAGAGTGTTCCTACTGTGATGGTGCACGCCGACAATGCATTGCTTCCTGAATCGATAAAAGCCTATTTCGCAGCGATCCCGCACAACAATAAACAACTGATCTGGCAGGGGAGTGCTCAGCAAATCGAGTTTTATTACGTGCCAGAACTGGTCGAGTCTTCGGCCAAAGCCGTTAGTGAATTCTTCGCGAGGAAAGCGGCGTGAGCGCCGCTGACTACGACATGGTCGCGAACACGATCTCGCGGTACTTCATCGCTGTGGATGAGTGCGACTGGAGCGGCGTCTCCAAACTGATGACCAATCCGTTCCACCTGGACTGTTCCTCCTTCGGCGGTGGAGACCCCTCAGATCTCCCCCCGCAGAGTATCTTGGCCGGATGGCGAGCTTTATTGCCTGGCTTTGAGCACACGCATCATCAAATCGGCAATCTTGTGGTTGAAATTGACGGGGAGATAGCTGAAGCAAGTTGCATGGTACTGCTACGCATGTGATTGGCGAACGCATCTGGGGTGTCGTCGGGGGTTATGCTTTTTCCCTGACATGCATTTCCGGTCAATGGAAGCTGTCCAGGTTGCGTTTCCACTTCAAGTACCAAAGTGGCGCACTCGACCTGCCGAGGAATGCCCATGATTGGGTGGTATCCGGGCAATTGCGCTGAATACTCCATTCGCATCGAGCCCCCCAACTGTGCAGCCCAACAAGTCATTCAAGCCGACGCCGCTTCGCGGCGCGGCTTAACTCCGGCGTTAGTTTGACGCGGCGTAGGAACTAGTTGCCTAGGGGCGCCTTGGTTTCCGGCTAAGATGCCAAGACCAGCTGCGTCTCATGTCCATGCTCATTGATGAGAAACGAGAAGAGATCGCAGAAGCCTGCCAGAGGTTCGGTATCGAGCGGTTATTCGTCTTTGGCTCGGCTCTCAGAGAAGACTTCCGGGTTGGAGAAAGCGATATTGATCTTCTTGTTGAGTTTGGCCCTATTGATATCTCTAAGAAGTTTCATGTGTATCTAGAGGCTCGTGCTGCTTTGAGCAAGATTCTTCAGGCGGAGGTTGACTTGGTAATGAGCGGCGCTGTGAAAAACAAGTTCATCGCCAACGAAATTGACCGGACGAAGAAGCTTGTTTATGGCACGTGATATATCTGCTTATTTGCAGGACGTCTATGATGCCTGTGTTGCGATTGAAGATGTGACTGAGGCCGTCTCCTTAGAGGAGTATCGAGTCAAGCGTGCTCTCAGGTCATCAGTTGAGCGTGAGTTTATCATTACTGGCGAAGCCCTTCGAAGGATCAGCGTTCTTGATGAGCGCTTATTTCTTTCAATATCCAATTCAAGGGCTATCATTGATTTCAGGAATCTCCTCACGCACGACTATGGTGCCGTTGACGACGATTCGGTGTTCGGTCTTGTCCACTCGGATCTGATGGTCCTAAAAGAAGAGGTGGGGAAACTGCTCCAAGATTTGTTTGGCGCAAACTAACCCTGCCATGCACTTGGCCCGCCACCGCAAGGTACGTTCTTCGCCGCTTGCAGCTTGCGGCCAGGTGAGGGCAGCGTTCGAAGGATCGGGAAGAGATGGCAGGGATCTTCTGGTGACAAGCGTGGCGTCGGTGGCGTGGACAGCAGCCGCTGAATTGTTCCGAGTAAGGCTGCCCAGGGCTTGACGTAATACCAGCTGTCAGGGGTTAAGATGGTGTTGCCTTATGGGATGCGTGCTGTGGCGGTGATCTCCCTCAAGCTGACAGAGGATCTTGATGCCCGGCTCACAGCACAGGCGCAACTACGCCGGCTGAGCAAGTCTGAGTTGGTTCGTCGAGCATTGACCGCATTCCTCCAGTCCTTAGAGCAAGGGGGTGATGGCCTGCAGCCTCAATCCGCAGCTGATCTTTTGGCTGATCTCGTGGGTTGTTGTGAGGATGGTCCCACCGATCTTTCTTCTAATCCTGCTTACCTGTCTAATTTTGGCGTCAACTGATCATGGCGCTCCTGCTCGACACGGGCCCATGGGTTGCCCTCCTAAGTCGCAACGATACTCATCACAAATGGGCTGTAGAGCAGTTTCGACTGTTGCCTCCTCCTTTGCTGAGCTGTGAGGCTGTGGTGGCCGAGACTTGTTTTCTTCTCAAGCGGTCCGGTTTTGATCCTTCATTGCCGTTGCAGTTCATTGAGCGAGGTGTTGTTCAGCTGCCTTTCGTGTTGCAGGAGCAAATTGGCTCTGTCAGTTCATTGGTTAAGCGGTACGAGAATGTTCCTGCTTCCCTTGCTGACGCTGCCTTGATTCGGCTGGCGGAGATCAACGACTCACCATTGCTGATCACCACCGACAGCGATTTTCACATTTACCGCCGCCATGGAAGACAGACGATTCCATTAGTGACTCCTTGAAAGATAGGGCTTCTGCGATTAAGGCGAATGTCGGCATATCTTGTCTGTAGAGATGCGACACTTCGAACAAGCCCCTCGAGTAGACAGGCCACCGTGATGTCTCTGCTCTGCCACCTCAAACTCCCTGCCTGCCACTCAGGGGCAGCGTAAGCCAGAGCAGGCGGATGCGCGGAACTCAGGAGCGTGGCTACAAGATGAGCACGCCTGGAGGTTGGGGCCGTGGTTCGAGCGAAACTGGTCAAAATCGGCAACTCGAGAGGGGTCCGTCTGGCCTAGCCGCTGCTTGAGGTTGCGGGGCTGGCTGACGAAGTCGAGATTGAGGCGGCTCCAGGGTGTTGACCATCAGGCCATCGGCTCCACCTAGGAGCCTGTCGCGCATAGCCCCCATCCGTCAGGCGCTGGGCTTGCCGGCCACCGTGCCCTGCCTCGATGCCATCGGCCGGGCAATGGCGGATCTGGAGCGCCACCACCTAGCTGGGGTGCTCAGCGCCCGGGCCCTGCTCGATGCAGTGGTGCTGATCGATCAGCAGTTGCTGGCGGGCGGGCCCGAGCAGGAGCAGGCAATCGAGAAGCACTCCTCCTCCGGGCCGATCGCTGGTTCGGTTGCAG
>JAYKGS010000082.1:0-10548 GCA_035284945.1 Synechococcus sp. | reverse complement strand
GCTCCTTCATCTCATCGCGGGTCATGGGCCCGGTGGTGTCCTGGGAGCCCACGGTGGTCATCAGGGGTTCGCAGCTGCTGCCGGGGCGCACGCCCGCCAGGCCGCAGGCCTTGCCCACCATCTTTTGGGCCAGGGTGAAGCCCTTGCCGGTGTCGGCCGGGGCCACCGGGCGGATGAACAGGTCGCTGGCGCCCAGCCCCAGCTGGGCGCGCACCTTGTCGGTGAGCGACCGGCCGATCAGCAGGGGAATGCGGCCGCCGGCCCGCACCTCATCGCTGATCGTGCTGGGCTTGAGCTCGAAGTGCGCCACGATCGTGCCGGCATTCGGCTCACCGGCGGCCCGCTCAATCGTGCCGGCGTAGGGGCGGATCGTGATCACATCGCCGCTGCCCAGGGCGCTGACATCGCACTCGATCGGCAGGGCGCCGGAGTCTTCGGCGGTGTTGAAAAAGATTGGTGCGATCTTGCCGCCCAGCACCACGCCGCCGCCGCGCTTGTTGGGCACATGGGGAATGTCGGTGCCGGTGTGCCAGAGCACGGAATTGATCGCCGATTTGCGCGAGCTGCCCGTGCCCACTACATCGCCCACGTAGGCCACGGGATGGCCTTTGGTTTTCAGCTCGGTGATCAACTCCAGCCCCCCGGGCATGCGGGTTTCCAGCATCGCCATGGCATGCAGGGGGATATCGGGCCGGGTGGTGGCGTGGGTGGCTGGCGAGAGGTCGTCGGTGTTGGTTTCTCCCTCCACCTTGAACACCGTCACGGTGATCTCGGCCGGCAGTTCGGGCTTGGCGGTGAACCATTCGGCGGCGGCCCAGCTGTCGATCACCCGCTGGGCATAGGGGTTGCTCTTGGCCAGCTCCAGCACGTCGTGGAAGGCGTCGTAGACGAGCAGGGTTTTGCCCAGACCCTCGGCGGCGGCGGTGGCGATCACCGGATCCGCGCTGCTCAGCAGCGCGATCAGGGCGCCCACGTTGTAGCCGCCGATCATCGTGGCCAGGAGCCCAACCGCTTGCACCGGGCTCAGCAGGGGGCTGCTGGCGCTGCCCTTGGCCACAGCCGCGAGCCAGCCGGCCTTTACGTAGGCGGCCTCATCCACCCCGGGCGGGATGCGTTCGCTGAGCAGTTGCAGCAGGAAGGCTTCCTCGCCGGCGGGCGGGTTGGCCAGCAGCTCGGTAACGGCCTGGGCCTGGGCGGCGTCCAGGGGCAGGGGCGGCACTCCCAGGGCCTCCCGCTCGGCCGCGGTGGCGCGGTAGCTGGAGAGGAAGGTGGCTGCGGACATGCCCGATGGAATCATCTGCTTCCCATTCTTCTTGGCGGCCGATCGCTGCTTGGTGACAAAGGCTGCAGAACCGGGGAGGGGTCTCTGCCAGGTGGCACCGGCTGCTGGGAGACCGCTCACTAGGCTGAATCACTTCCGCGCTGCACCCCATGCACGCCACCACCAGCGACCTCCACGTTGTGGAAACCAGGCCGCTGGTGCCGCCAGCAGTGCTGCATCGGGATCTCCCCCTCAGCGAGCGGGCGGTCCATACGGTGTTGCGGGCCCGGGAGCAGATCCAGGCGATTCTCCACGGGCGGGATTCCCGCCTGCTGGTGATTGTCGGGCCCTGTTCGGTGCACGACGTGGCGGCGGCCCACGAGTATGCCGATTTCATCGCCGAGGCCCGCCAACGGCACGCGGACGAGCTGGAGGTGGTGATGCGGGTCTACTTCGAGAAGCCCCGCACCACGGTGGGTTGGAAAGGGCTGATCAACGATCCCCACCTCGATGGCAGCTATGACATCAACACCGGTCTGCGGGTGGCGCGCGGCCTGTTGCTGCACCTGGCCGAGATGGGCCTGCCGGCGGCCACCGAGCTGCTGGATCCGGTGGTGCCCCAGTACATCGCCGACCTGATCAGTTGGACCGCCATCGGCGCCCGCACTACCGAGAGCCAGACCCACCGGGAGATGGCCTCCGGTCTATCGATGCCGATTGGCTTCAAGAACGGCACCGATGGCAGCGCCATCACGGCGATCAATGCGATGGAGGCCGCTGCCCGGCCCCACCATTTTCTGGGCATCAATGGCGAGGGCCAGGCCGCGATTGTTTCTACCACCGGCAATCCCGATGGCCACCTGGTGTTGCGTGGAGGAAAGGGGGGAACCAACTACCACCTTGAGGCGGTGGATCAGGCCGCCGCCCAGCTGGCCAAGGCGGGGCTGCCCCATCGGGTGATGGTGGACTGCAGCCATGGCAACTCCAACAAGGATTACCGCCGTCAGAGTGAAGTGGCCAGCGAGGTCGCGCTGCAGTTGCGGGCCGGCTCCAGCCAGCTGATGGGCGTGATGCTGGAGAGCCATCTGGTGGCTGGCAGTCAAAAGATTCCCAGCGATCTGGCCCAGCTCCAGCGAGCCTCACTCACCTATGGCCAGAGCATCACCGATGCCTGTATTGATCTGGCTACAACAGCTGCCGCCCTTGAAACCCTGGCCCAGGCCGTGGCCCATGCCCAGACCCCGATGACACCAGGATTGCTGCCTGTGTGAGCTGCGGCGGCTCAGCTCATATGCTCCCAGAGCCAGCCTGCGGCCAGGGGAACGGTGAAATTGTCGAGCCCCATCACGGCGACCTGCTCCAGGATCACGCAGGTGGCTGCGATGGCCAGCAGGGGGGGGAGCTCCGGGTGGGGCTGGCCCGTGGAGAGGGCCAGCTGCCGTACCAGCAGCAGCATGGCCAGACTGCCCCCTGCCATGGCGGTGGTGCCAACCACGGATTTGCGTTGACCCCAGAGGTGCCAGCTGGGGGAGGCCACCAGCGGACCCAGCAGCCCGGCCAGGCCATCACCGATGGCCATCACCAGCACTCCGGCTGCCACTGCCGCGGGCTGCTGCGGCCAGAACATCAGCAGCAGCAGGGTGATGGAGGCGCCATAGGCCACGGTGCCATAGCTGGGGCGGCCCACATCCTCAATGGCCGGCAACAGCTGGAAACGATGGTTGAGAGCCGCCAGCAGGGTGATCGTGGCGGCGGCGGGAATGGCGATCAGCCGGTTGGTGCCGCAGGCCCAGGCGATGGGCACCACCGCACCAGTGCCGATATGCACCAGCTTGCGGCTCCATTCCCCCTGTCCGTTCCAGTGTTGCCGCACCTGCCGGGCGGCGATCGCCAGCAGGCTGAGCCAGCCGGTAACAGCGACCACACCGTAAACCTGCTGGGGCCAGCCGCCTGGCACCGGTTCAGGCAGCCTGCTGATAATTGCTCATCAGGCGTAGCTTCATGATTGCCTTGGCCTCCAGCTGACGCACCCGCTCGCGGGAGACGTTGATCAACCTGCCGATTTCAGCGAGAGTAAGGGGTTCGGAACCCTCCAGGCCAAAGCGAAGTTTGAGTATTTTTTGCTCTCGCTCATTCAGCTGGGAAAGCCAGGCACCGAGGTGCTCCTTCTGGATGTGGCGGTCCATCGAGTCCATTTGCTCATTGCTGGCCGGATCGGCAATGAGTTCCCCCAGGGTGCTGCGGTCCTCTTCGCCGCGGGCATGGGCATCAAGAGAGGCGCAGGGGGCACTCTGGGTCATCAGCTCCTCCAGTTCATGGGGGGCCATGTCCATGGCGTGGGAGAGTTCCAGCCGGTTGGGTTGGCGGCCCAGACGATGGGATAGCTCCCGACTGATGCGGCGCATCTTGGAAAGCTTTTCACTGATGTGAATGGGAAGTCGAATGGTGCGGGCGCTGTTGTCGATTGCCCTGGTCATTCCCTGGCGGATCCACCAGTAGGCATAGGTGGAGAATTTGTATCCCATCGCCGGATCAAATTTGTCGACCGCCCTCTCCAGGCCGATCGCCCCTTCCTGAACCAGATCAAGCAGCTCCAGTCCCTGGTTCTGATATTTTTTGGCAACGCTCACGACCAGGCGCAGGTTGGCCGCCATCATCCGATCGCGGGCGCGCTGGGCCATGCGCATCTGGCGTTTGTGCCTTGGCGTGAGTTCATCGGGAGGCAGCTCCTGGAGCCTTTTGCCAGACTGCACATGGTGGGCCAGTTCGATCTCCTCAGCTGCGGTGAGCAGGGGCACACGGCCGATGGTGCTCAGATACCAGCCTATTGAATCGGCGCTGACACGACCGCCGGGGCGTGGCAACACAACCTTTGCTTTGGCAGTTGCAGTTGATGCAGTTGATGCTGGATGCTCCACGACGTTGGATTGAACAACGTCAGAAGCGGATTGCAAAGGCGTCCCCACACCCAAGCCTCCGAATTGAATTTGGCTGAAATGTAGCACAACTGCTCACAGTGCCAATTCATTGGTAAGGCTTCCTGTATGGATTGCTGCCGTTCAATCAGCCAGCGCCAGTTTTTCAGCCCTAGGTGGCTGCTATCAGGCAGCCCCGCCAGCGTTTCACCATTTCCTGCTGCACCAGATGTTGTTCATCCCCATGTTGACGCTTGCTGAAGTGGCCATCGCTGTGCATGTGCCAAGCCCCCGTGTCCTGTAGGTAGAGATCAAAAATCTGCTCAAGCTGTAGTCGCAGCCGCGGATCCTCAATCTGGGCAACGGCCTCCACTCGTCTGTCAAGGTTTCGTGACATCCAGTCGGCGCTGCCGATGAAAACTTCGTTGGCTCCGCCATTGCCGAACCAAAAAATGCGCGAATGCTCAAGAAAGCGCCCGATTATGCTCACCACCGTGATGTTTTCGCTGATGCCTTCGAGACCTGGCCTCAGGCTGCACATGCCCCGCACCACCAGTTCGATGGTTACGCCCGCCTGGGAAGCTTCGTAGAGCAGGGCGATGATCGCGGGATCAACCAGTGAATTTATCTTGGCTCGGATATGGCCACCTCGACCGGCCTGGGCATGGTCGATTTCACGTCGGATCAGGTCTTCCATGCGACTGCGCAGGGTTACGGGAGCTACCAGCAGTCGGCGGAAGCTCTGCTGCTTGGAAAAGCCGGTCAGGTAATTGAAAAGTTCAACCAGGTCGGCCCCGAATTCCGGCCGGGCCGTGAGCAGGCCGATGTCGGTGTAGAGGCTGGAGGTTTTGGAGTTGTAGTTACCGGTGCCGATGTGCACATAGCTGTTGAGACTCTCCTTTTCCCTGCGCACCACCAGCAGGATCTTGGTGTGGGTCTTCAGCCCGATCACGCCGTACACCACGTGCACGCCGGAGCTCTCCAGCTGCTTGGCCCATTGGATGTTGTTGTCCTCATCGAAGCGGGCCTTCAGCTCCACCAGGGCCATCACCTGCTTGCCATTTTCGGCTGCCCGGATCAGCGCTGCCACCACCGCTGAATTCTTCGAGGTGCGATAGAGAGTCATCTTGATCGCCAGCACCGACGGGTCGTCGGCTGCCTGATTGAGAAACTCCTCCACCGAGGTGGCGAACAGGTCGTAGGGGTGATGCAGCAGAACGTCCCCGCGTCGGATCACCGAGAAGATGCTCTCGAATTCCTCTGCCTTGATGGAACCGTCTTCCAGCCTGCCCTTCTGGGCCCGAGCCAGGGATGGATGGGTGTAACCCATAAAAGGCTTGTCCTTGAGTGATGGCAATGGGATCGCCAGCAGGCTCATCAGATGGTCCAGGCCCAGGGGTCCGTTGATCCGGTAAAGATCCTCCGGCTCCACTTCAAGGCCATCCATCAGCTGCTGCACCACCTCCTCCGGCATCTCGTCGGCCACCTCCAGCCGAACCACTTCGCCGCCCATACGCCGCTTGCGCAGCCCTTCCTGCAGGGCCTCCATCAGGTCATCAGCCTCGAGATCGCGCAGCTCCAGATCAGCGTCACGGGTGACACGAAAGAAGTAATGCCCTTCGATCACCATGCCGGGGAAAAGCGGCTGCAGGTTGAAGGCCACCACCTGTTCGAGCGGCGCCGCTGTGAAAACCGGGCCAGGACCGCACTGATGCAGCTCCACCGGCATCGACACGAAGCGGGGCAGGATCTTCTGGGGAACCTTCACCCTGGCGAACATCTGGCGGCCGCTCCCTGGATCGCGAACCAGGACGGCCACATTGAGGCTGAGGTTGCTGACGAAGGGAAACGGATGGGCCGGATCTACCGCCAGCGGGGTGAGCACCGGAAAGATGGCGCGGTGGAAGTAATCATCCACCCACTGCCGCTGACCAGGGTTGAGCTGCTCATAGTCGAGCAGATGCACCCCGTATTCCGACAGCTGACGTTTGAGTGAATGGCGGTAGTGCTGCTGCTGCTGTTCCAGCAGAGGTCGTAGTCGCGCCTGGATCGCCTCGAGCTGCTGCAGGGGTGTGAGGCCGTCATCGCTGAGGGTGGTGACGCCGGCCTCCTGCTGAGACTTCAGCGACGCCACCCTCACCATGAAGAACTCATCGAGGTTGTTGCTGAAGATCGCGCTGAACTTGGCCTGCTCCAGCAGTGGCGTGCTCTCATCGAGAGCCTGGGCGAGTACCCGGTAGTTGAAATCGAGCCAGCTCAGCTCGCGGTTGATGTACAGCTCAGCGGCCAGGGGTGATTTGGTTATGGACATGGCAGTGCCGCCCCGCAGGCCCGCAAGGTAGCAACGTCAGTCTTCTGAACCCTGTATCCGGGCTGTCATCCCTCCAGGCCCCTGACCCGGCAGGCCTCCAGCCACCAGCAGGGCTACCCCTGCCAGCAGGATGGTGCCCAGCCAGAAAGGGCTCTGGCGTCCGCTTGTCTCATAGGCCAACCCAGCCAGGGGCGGGCCCAGGAAGCTGCCCAGGCTCTGCAGACCCTGGAGGCTGCCGAGGGCCGCACCCTGGCCCTCGCTGTCGAGTCGTCGCGACACCAGGCTGCGCAGGCAGGGGGTGACCAGGCCGGTGCCCAGGGCGAGTATCGCCACGGCGCTGAACACCACCGGCTGGGCGTTGGCCCGGGTGGCGAGCGGGATCAGCAGACAGCCGCCGATCACGAAGCCCAGGCCGGCCAGGGTGAGGCGCCATTCACCGCAGAGTCCCACCAGGGGGCCGATCAGCCCGCCCTGCACCACCGTGGCCATCACCCCCACCACCAGGAAGGCCGCCGCCGCCAGGCCTGGGCCCCAGTTGAAGGCCTGCTTGAAATAGAGCACCAGCACGGCGGTGAAGCCGTTGAAGGCCAGAAAGAACAGAAAGAAGGCCAGGCACAGGCGCCGCACCTGGGGGTTGGTGAGCACCCTTTGCAGGGCAGCAAACGGATTGAGATCCCGTTTGCGCGGCAGGGCCCGCCGCGCCTCGATCGGGTGGGTTTCTGGCAACAGGCTGAGCACCAGCACAAGGTTGAGTGCGGCGATTGCCACCGCCAGCAGCAGCGGCAGGGTGACATTGATCCGGCCGAGCAGCCCCCCCAGGGCCGGGCCGAGGATGAAGCCCAGGCCGAAGGCCACACCGATCAGGCCGAAGGCCTTGGCCCGCTTCTCCGGCGGCGAGATGTCGGCCAGCACGGCGCTGGCGGTGGCGGCGGTGCCGCCACTCACCCCGTCGATCAGCCGGGCGGCGAACAGCAGGGCCAGGGGCAATCCGGCGGCCTGGGCGCCTGGCCAGAGGGTGGTCCAGGGCAGGCTGACGGTGAGGGCGAACAGGGCCAGGCCCAGCACCGAACCCGCCACGCAGCCGCTGATCACCGGTTTGCGGCCGAAGCGGTCGCTGAGGGCCCCGATCAGGGGGGTGAAGGCAAACTGGGCCACCGCATAGCTGCCGGCCAGCAGGCCAAGCACCCGGCCGTCGCCGGTGAAGTTCGCCAGCAGGAACGGCAGCAGCGGAAACACGATCGACTCCCCAAGCCGGTCGTTGAGCAGGGTCAGAAAGGCGCAGAAGAAGGTGGAGGGGCGGGAGATGGCCAGGCGGCTGGGATTGCCTCACGTTATGGGGGGAGCGGGTGCGGGGGCAGGCCTCACCGGTCCATGCTTGGGGGAGTGGCCGGGGCAGGAAAATGGCTGGGATCGAGTTGAGTCACCTCAATGCCGCCGGCGAGGTGCGCATGGTGGAGGTGGGCAATCGGCCCGCCACCGCCCGCCATGCGGAGGCTGAGGGTTTTATCCGCATGGAACCGGCCACCCTGGCCCTGGTGCTGGGGGGCCGGGTCCCGAAGGGCGATGTGCTGGCGGTGGCCCGGGTAGCGGCGATCCAGGCGGCCAAGCGCACCTGGGAGCTGATTCCCCTCTGCCATCCCATCGCCCTCAGCGGCGTGGAGGTGAAGCTGGAACCCAGCCCGGATGGGGCCGGTCTGAGGCTGGAGGCCACAGCCCGCACCACCGGCTGCACCGGCGTGGAGATGGAGGCGCTCACCGCCGTGCAGGTGGGTCTGCTGACCCTCTACGACATGCTCAAGTCGGCCGATCCGGCCATGACCATCGGCCCGGTGCGGCTGCTGCGCAAGAGTGGTGGTCGCCATGGCCCCTGGCAGCACCCAGCTGCAGCCGGCCATGGCTGAGGCCACGCCCGCCGAGCCCTTCGGCCCCGAAGGTCTGCCGCTGGAGGAGGCGCGCCGGCGGATCCTGGCGGCGCTCCAGCCCCTGGGGCGGCATGAGCGGCTGCCATTGGCCCAGGCCCTGGGCCGCACCACCGCCCAGCCGGTGCTGGCGGCAGCCGCCGTGCCGGGGTTTCGCGCCGCGATCATGGATGGCTATGCCATTGCCGGCGCGGCCGTAGCGGAGGCCGGCAGCCGTTGGCGGCTGGTGGGGCGCTCCGCCGCCGCTGCTCCCTATGGCAGGGCCCTGGCGCCCGGTGAAGCGGTGCGCATCAACACCGGCTCGGTGCTGCCGGAGGGAAGCGAGCGGGTTCTGCCCCAGGAGCTGGTGGAGCTGCAGGGCGAGCGGCTGGAGCTGGTGAAGCCCTGTGGGGCCAATCCCTGGATCCGCAACCCCGATGAGGAGGCCGCGCCCGGTCAGGAGCTGGTGGCGGCGGGCCAGCAGCTGGGGGTGGCCGAGCTGGGCCGGCTGGCCAGCTGTGGGGTGCGGGAGCTCAGCGTGATGGGCCGGCCGCGTTTGGGCCTGCTGATCAGCGGCGATGAGTTGGTGCCGGCGGGGGTGGAGCGCGGGCCCGGCCAGATCTGGGAGAGCAATTCGGCCCTGCTCACGGCCCTGCTGAACCGGCTGGGCTACGGCGTCGCCGAGCGGCGCGTGGTGGTCGATCAACCGGAGCCGTTGCGTGCCGCTCTGCGTCAGCTGGCGGCCGCCTGTGATGTGGTGGTGAGCACCGGTGGAGTTTCAGCCGGGGACAGCGACTGGATCCGGCCCCTGGTGGAGGAGCTGGGCCAGGTGCGCTTCTGGAAGCTGTTTCTCAAGCCCGGCCGGCCCTTTGCCTGGGGCCAGGTGGCGGGGGTGCCGTTCTTCGGCCTGCCCGGCAATCCGGTGGCGGCGGCGGTGACGGCCCTGCAGTTGCTCTGGCCGGCGCTGCAGCGGTTGGAGGGGGCGCCGGTGCAGCTGTTGCCGCGGCTGAAGGTGCAGCTGGAGGCGCCGCTGCGCCGCGGTGCCGGCCGGCCGGAGCTGGCCCGGGCCACTCTGGTGGTGGGCCCGAACGGAGTGCTGCTGGCGAGAGTAGCGGGCTCCCAGGCCTCGTCGCGGATCGGCTCACTGCAGGGGGCCGACCTGCTGCTGGAAATCCCGGCGGAGCTGGGCGCCCTGGAGTCGGGCACGGAGTTATGGGCCCAGCTGCTGCGACTGCCGGTGTTTTGAATCGTGCGGGATGGGTAGCGTGGCGTAGTGATCGAGAGCGCAGCGTTCCTGTGGTTGCGACGTCAGAGCCGCCCCTGAATCTGGCCCATCTGCGCCAGATGGCGGCCACGATCCGTCAGGAGATCCCTGGGGCTGAGGTGCGGCTGTTTGGCTCCAGGGCCCGTGGCCAGTTCAGGCCTGATTCTGATATCGATCTGCTGATCACGGTGAGCGATCACTGGCTTGCCCACCACGACCGTTGGGCGGTGATCGACCGGCTTCGCTGGCGGCTCAGCCAGCCCAGCTGCCCAGTGGATCTTTTGCTTTTTTCGCAGTCCCAGGTTGAGCAGCGCCGCCAGCTCCGCAGCAACGTGGTGCATCAGGCCTATGCGGAAGGATTGCGGCTTGATGGCTGAAGCGGATGCCTGGTCTCTGCTTGCCATTGCCCGCCGGGATCTGCAGGCAGCCCAGGGAATGACCGATGTCTCCGTCTTTCACGAGGCGGTCTGGGGTTTTCAGCTGCAGCAGGTTGTTGAGAAGGCTCTGAAAGCGTGGCTGTATTGGCTGGATCAGGACCCGCCGTTTACCCACGATCTGGTGGCCCTGTTCAAGTTGCTGGAGCGGGAAGGCATCGATATCAGGGCCTATCAGGAGCTTGCCCGTTTCACCGACTTTGCTGTGCAGATCCGTTACGACGACCAGCCCGATCTGCAGAACCTCGACCGTTGTGCATGGAATGGCAAAGCCAAAGCACTGTTGCTTGCAATCGAAGGCTTGTTGCCTTCTGCCGGCTCCACCAGTTCGTGACCCTGTCTGTTTCACAGCGGCGTGTTGCCGCTGAGCCAGGTGCCGCTGCCATCGGCGCGCCATTCCCGCTTCCAGAAGGGGGCGTCGTGTTTGAGCGCTTCCAGCAGCTCCTGGCAGCAGCGCTGGGCGGG
>JAYKGS010000081.1:0-9369 GCA_035284945.1 Synechococcus sp. | reverse complement strand
CCGTATTGACTGAACAGGTGCTGGACATCTTCCGCTTCTGCATCGAAGGAAAGATTGCCGACGTAAATGGTCATGAACTCAGAAACTATGAATGGATTCTTCGACGGCCCCAGAGAAAGTGGTCAGCTCGCTAGAGAGAAATCTTTGAACCACTTTCTACCCTACAGGGGTGCGGGCCCAAGCCTGGACAACTTGCTTTCCCCGCGATCGGCGGCCTCGGTTCAGCTGGTCATCGCATCGACGCTTTTGAGGGCCGAGCCCAGCAGCAGGCCAAAATTTTCCCGCTGCTGCTGGCTGCCCAGCACCACCAGCATCTGGCCCGGCGCCAGTTTTGTGTCTCCGGCGGGGTTGGCGATCAAATGGGGGGATTCAGGGATGTACTGGGAACCCCGGTATTGACGCGGCCGGGCTTCCTGGTTGGTCTTGGGCGGCAGTATGGCCAGCACCATGGCCCCTGAACGGGCGCCGATCTGGAGTTCGGCCAGGGAGGCGCCGTTCAGGGCGCCCAGATCGTCGGGGTCACTGCTGAGCCGGAACTCCTCCACCTCACAGTCGGAGCCGGCCAGCAGATCCATGAAACTCACCGAGAGCGGCCGCAGGGCCGTTGCCGCCATCGCCCGGCCGCCACTGACGTAGGGACTCACCACCTGGTCGGCGCCAGCCAGCAGCAGTTTGCGCTCGGCCTCTTCACTGTCGGAGCGGGCAATCAAGCGGCAGTTCGGCGCCAAGCCCCTGGCGCTCAGCACCACATAGAGGTTGGAGGCGTTGTTGGGCAGGGCGGCCACCAGGGCCCGGCAGCGGTGGATGCCCGCCTCCAGCAGGGTTTCATCGAGGGTGGCGTCGGCCGAGATCACCGTTAGGCCCCGTTCTTCGGCCGCATCCCGGCGTTGGCTGTCCATCTCGACCACCAGTAAGGGCACATCTTCCCGGCTGAGCTGTTCGGCGATCTCGCGGCCGATGCGGCCATAGCCGCAGAGAATGACATGGTTGTTCATGCTGAGGAGCCAGCGGTGGAATTGGCGCTCGCGCAGGCGGCGGAAGTAGCCGGATTCGGAGAGTCCCAGCACGCCCTGGATGCTGATCTGGACAACCACCAGGCCGCCCAGGATCAGCAGGGTGGTGACCAGCCGTCCTGAGGCGCTCAGAATCTGGGTGTGCCCATCACTGAAGCCCAGGGTGCTGAGGGTGATCAGCACCATCCAGTAGCAGTCACCCAGATCCCAGCCTTCGGTGAGGTGATAGCCCAGGGCTCCGGCATTGACCAGCAGAAACAGGGCCATGGGTGCCCGCCAGGGTCTCCGGTTGCGTCTGCTGGGGGGTCTGCGGGGGGGCAAAGGACCGGAGCGGCTCGGGTGATCAGATCAGGATGGGAAGTAACCAGACCTGGCCTGCAGGTTAATGACTGTGGATTGATCCCGAACATTTGTAGGAGTTGTCCACCAACTGCCCGCCTGCTCCGTTAGGCCTGAAAGGTTGTTTGCGTAGGAGACGCCTGGATGGGCCCATCTCAGGCTATTGATGAAACCCCTCTGGAACTGCTCAAGGAGAGCGGTCAACGGGAGGTGTTCTGTGGGCTCACCTCGATTGTCTGGCTGCATCGCCGCATGCCCGATGCCTTTTTCCTGGTGGTGGGCTCCCGCACCTGTGCCCACCTGATCCAGAGCGCCGCCGGCGTGATGATCTTCGCCGAGCCCCGTTTTGGCACGGCCATTCTGGGCGAGCGGGATCTGGCCGGCCTGGCCGATGCCAACGAGGAGCTCGACCGGCTGGTGAAGGATCTGCTGGAGCGACGCCCGGAGATCCGCACCCTTTTCCTGGTGGGCAGTTGCCCCAGTGAGGTGATCAAGCTGGATCTGGCCAAGGCCGCCGAGCGGCTCAACACCCAGCTGGCCGGCCGGGTGATGGTGCTCAACTACAGCGGCAGCGGCATTGAAACCACCTTCACCCAGGGAGAAGACCAGGCCCTGCAGGCGATGGTGCCCCTGATGCCCGCCAGCCAGGTCGATCAGCTTTTGATCGTGGGCACCCTGGCCGATGCGGTCGAGGATCGCCTGATCCATCTGTTTGGCCGGCTGGGCATTCCGCTGGTCACGAGTTTGCCGCCGCGGCGCTCCACCGAGCTGCCCCCGATCGGGCCCGGCACCCGGGTGCTGTTGGCCCAGCCCTTCCTCTCCGCCACGGCGCGGGCCCTGGTGAATCGGGGCGCCCAGTTGCTGAGTGCCCCCTATCCCTTCGGCTGTGAGGGCAGCCGGGCCTGGATGGCGGCGGGGGCGGAGGCCTTCGGTGTGCCTGGGCCCCTGGTGGCTGAGGTGCTCGATCCCCTGGTGGAGCGGGGCCGGCGGGCCATCGCTCCCCACCGGGAGCTGTTGGCCGGTAAGCGGCTGTTTCTGCTGCCCGACTCCCAGCTGGAGCTCTCGTTGGGCCGCTTCCTGCAGCGCGAATGCGGCATGGAGCTAGTGGAGGTGGGCACGCCCTATCTGGATCGCCAGCTGCTGGCTGCCGAGCTGGCCCTGCTGCCCGAGGCCACCCGAATCAGTGAGGGCCAGGACGTGGAACGCCAGCTGGAGCGGGTGCGCGCGGCCCGTCCCGATCTGGTGGTGTGCGGGCTCGGCCTGGCCAACCCCCTGGAGGCAGAAGGCATAGCCACCAAATGGTCGATCGAGCTGGTTTTCAGCCCCATCCACGGCTGCGACCAGGCCGGCGATCTGGCCGAACTGTTTGCCCGCTCCCTGCGCCGTCGCGCCGTCCTTTCGTTTGCCTGAAGCCTCGATGGAACTCACCCTCTGGACCTACGAAGGCCCCCCCCACGTGGGCGCCATGCGTATTGCCACCTCGATGGAGGGGTTGCACTACGTGCTGCACGCGCCCCAGGGGGACACCTACGCCGACCTGTTGTTCACCATGATCGAGCGGCGTGACCGCCGGCCGCCCGTCACCTACACCACGTTCCAGGCCCGCGACCTCGGTGGCGACACCGCCGAACTGGTGAAGCGATCGATCGGCGAGGCCGTGGCCCGCTTCCAGCCCGAGGCCCTGCTGGTGGGCGAGAGCTGCACCGCCGAGTTGATTCAGGACCAGCCAGGGTCCCTGGCGGCCGGCATGGACCTCGGCGGCATCCCGGTGGTGAGCCTCGATCTGCCGGCCTATTCCAAAAAGGAGAACTGGGGCGCAGCTGAAACCCTTTACCAGTTGGTGCGCGGGCTGCTCAGGGCCCAGCTGCCCATCCCGGGCTTTGAGAAGCCTTCGCCGCGGCGCTGGCAGCAGGAGGGCCGCCGGCCACGGGTCAATCTGCTGGGTCCCAGTCTGCTGGGCTTCCGCTGCCGCGACGACGTGCGTGAGATCACCCGGCTGCTAGCCGAATACGGCATCGATGTCACGGTGGTGGCCCCCCTGGGGGCCAGGCCTGCCGATCTGATGCGCATCCCCACGGCCGATGCCAATGTGTGCCTCTACCCGGAGGTGGCGGCCCCCCTCTGCAGCTGGCTGGAGCGCAGCTTCGGCATGGCCACGGTGCGCACGGTGCCCCTGGGCGTCGGGGCCACGGTGGCATTCCTGCGGGAGTTGCATGTCCTGCTCGGCCTGGAGCTGCCTGCCGAGCTGGAAGCCGGCAGTGATGGGGTGTGTCAGGCCGAACGGCACTCCCGCTTGCCCTGGTATTCCCGCTCGGTGGATTCCACCTATCTCACCGCCAAGCGGGTGTTCATCTTCGCTGACGCCACCCACGCCATTGCCGCAGCTCGCATCGCCAGCCAGGAGCTGGGTTTCAAGGTGGTGGGTCTGGGCAGCTACAGCCGGGAGCTGGCCAGGGAGGTGCGGGCGGCGGCCGCTGAGCTGGGCCTGGAGGCCCTGATCACGGACGATTACCTCGCCGTGGAGTCAGCGATGGCGGCAGCGGCACCGGAACTGGTGCTCGGCACCCAGATGGAGCGCCACAGCGCCAAGCGCCTGGGCATCCCCTGCGCCGTGATCAGCTCGCCGCTGCACGTGCAGGATGTGCCCGCCCGCTATTCCCCCCAGATGGGCTTTGAGGGGGCCAATGTGATCTTTGACACCTGGGTGCACCCGTTGATGATGGGTCTTGAGGAGCACCTGATCGGCATGTTCCGCCACGACTTTGAATTCGTCGATGGCCACCTCAGCCACCTGGAGGGGGCAACCCGATCTGCTGAGCCGGCCCCTGCGGCGACTTCCCCAGCCCCAGCTCCAGTCCCAGCGGCTGAAGGCCTGGTTTGGAGTCCTGACGGTGAGGCGGAACTGGCCAAGATTCCCTTCTTTGTGCGGGGCAAGGTGCGCAAGAACACTGAGGCCTATGCCCGTGAGCGGGGCCTGGCCCTGATCGACAGCGAGGCCCTGTATGAGGCCAAGGCCCACTTCAGTTCCTGATTCCCGCTCGCTCCTACCGTTCGGGAGTGGCCTTCAATCATCGGCTTGGGTATTTCCACCCATGGGTATGTGTTTGGATCCACATCCAGGTGATCGTGATGTTTCGCTTTGCACCTGCATCCTGGCCACTCCAGCCAGGCAGCGGTTTGTCGGCTGCAGGATGGATAGTCGACCGGGACTGATCAAGCACTTCACTGATCAAGCACTTCACTGAGTGAGCACTTCTAGGTATGACATCAACTCTTCAGCGTCCCGACCTGTCCCGACCCGCCCAATCCAGGCCCGACGGCGAGGGCAGCCTGCAGGTGCATCAGGATCCTTCGATGGCAATCGAGGAAGGCGCCCTGGTGATTGCCGTCTACGGCAAGGGGGGCATCGGTAAGTCCACCACCTCCTCTAATCTGTCTGCAGCCTTCTCCAAGCTTGGCAAGCGGGTGCTGCAGATCGGCTGCGATCCCAAGCACGACAGCACCTTCACGCTCACCAAGAAGATGGTGCCCACGGTGATCGATATCCTCGAAACCGTTGATTTTCACACCGAGGAATTACGGCCGGAAGACTTCGTATTTGAGGGCTACAACGGGGTTATGTGTGTGGAGTCTGGCGGCCCGCCCGCCGGTACCGGCTGTGGTGGCTATGTCACCGGTCAGACGGTGAAACTGCTCAAGGAGCACCACCTGCTTGAAGACACCGATGTGGTGATTTTTGATGTGTTGGGCGATGTGGTGTGCGGCGGCTTTGCTGCACCGCTGCAGCACGCCCACTACTGCCTGATTGTCACGGCGAATGATTTTGACTCAATCTTTGCCATGAATCGCATCATGCAGGCGATCAATGCCAAGGCCAAGAATTACAAGGTGCGCCTCGGTGGTGTGATTGCCAACCGCTCCGAAGAGACAGATGAAATCGATAAGTTCAACGCCCGCACAGGCCTGCGCACCATGGCCCATTTCAAGACCGTGGACGCGATTCGCAAATCACGCCTGAAGAAGTGCACCATCTTTGAGATGGAAAGCACACCGGAGGTGGAGGCCGTGCAGCAGGAGTATCTCAACCTGGCCCGGAGGATGCTCGACGACGTTGAGCCCTTGGAGGCCGAATCCCTCAAGGATCGGGAAATCTTCGACCTGCTCGGCTTCGACTGACCCCCCTTACGGCAGCGCTATGGCGTCGACCAGATCGCCTGGGGCCGAGCAGCCAGAGCTGCTGCCCCGCGGCAGTAGCTACGGCCAGTTGCTCAGTGTCTGCCTGCTGGTGTTGGCCAGCTTCACCCTGCCCCAGCCCTGGAATCGACTTTCCTCCCTCGGTTATGTGGGGCTGGCCGTGGTGATGATTCGCGGCCTGGGCAACCCCTCCGGCCCGCTGCAGTTCGGCCCCTTGCCGCGGCGGCTGTTCAAGGGGCTGGGCTGGGCTGCGGTTGCCGCTGGACTGCTCTGGTCTTTCACCCCCCTCGAGTTGCGCAGCACGGGTGTTTCCGTGATCGCCCTCTGGGCCCTGTTCAGCGGCTGGGCTGCGATCCGCCTGATCCGGAGTTTGGCCCTGGAGCTGCGCGTCTCGGATGCGGTGTTGCGGGGAGCCTTGGCGGGGTATCTGATGTTGGGCCTGGCGGCCGGGTTGCTCTGCTGTGCACTTGAGACAATCGACTCGGCCAGCTTCAGCAATGTGCTGCTCCCCGCTGGGCAGATCCCGAACGCCCCCTCGCCGGAGGGTCAGCTGCTGGCGGAACAAATGTCCCGCAGCACGCCGGTGTGGGCGCTTAATTTCGTGCGGCTCAATTACTTCGCATTCGTAAGTCTCACCACCATGGGCTACGGCGATGTCATCCCCCAGACGCCCCAGGCCCAGATGGTGAGCGTGGCTATCGCCATCGCCGGAACCTTTTACGTGGCGGCCGTGATGGGGGTGCTGATCAGCCGACTGACTGTGCAGGAAAGCCAGCTGCCCTAGCTTTGCCCAGCTCCCAGCCCTTGATCAGCCGGTAGACCACCGGCACCACAAACAGGCTCAGCAGCGTGGCTACCAGAAGCCCGGAAAACACCACCGTGCCGATGCTGACCCTGCTGCCCGAGCCGAAGCCGCTGGCCACGAGCAGGGGCAGGAATCCCGCCAGGGAGGAGAAGGCCGTGAGCAGAATCGGCCGCAGGCGGGCCTTGGCTGCCCCCTGAATAGCCGTATCCAGATCAAGGCCTTCGGCCATCCGCTGGTTGGCGAATTCCACGATCAGGATGCCATTCTTTGCGGCCAGGCTGACCAGCACCAGCAGGCCCATCTGGCCATACACGTCGAGCGGCAGGCCGCGCAGCAGCAGGCCCCCAACCGCTCCCAGCATGGCCAGGGGCACGGTCACCAGGATGATGAATGGGTCGGCGAAGTTGCCATACAGGGCCGCCAGCACCAGCACCATCACCACGATGGCCAGGGTGAAAATCCGCAGGTTGTCGCCCCCCGCCCGGGATTCCTCCCGGGCCAGCCCTGCCCACTCGAGGGCCGTGCCGCTCCCCAGCTGCCGCTTGACCTCCTCCAGGCTGGCCATGGCCTGGCCGCTGCTCACCCCTTGGCGCGGAATGGCCCGGATGCTGATGGAGCGCACCAGGCGGGTGTGGTTGATCGAGGTGGGGCCACTGGCCGGCTCAATCCGCACCAGCTGGGCCAGGGGGATCAGTTCGCCCGCAGAGTTTTTCACCTGCAGGGCCAGCACGTCATTGGCGCTGCGGCGGGCCTGGCCGTCGAGCTGCACGATCACCTTGCGCACCTGATCGCTCTCGAAGCTGTCGTTGACGTAGTCACTGCCGAAGCTGGCCCCCAGGGTGTCCACCACGGCGGCCAGATCCACGCCCAGGGAGGCCATCTGCAGCCGATCCGGCACCAGCTGCATCAAGGGGGCCCCGGCGCTGAAGCGGGTCGAGACCCGCTCAAAGCGATCCGTGGCCCGGGCGGCGCGGATGAACTCCTGGGCCTGCTGCCCGAAGTCCGCAAGGCTCAGCTGGCCGTTGCTGCTGTCGAGCAGGTCGAGTTCCAGGCCCCCTTCGGCGCTGAAGCCGCGCACCGAGGGGGCCTCGCTGAGCTGCACCACGGCGCCGCTGATGCGCCTGCGCAGCTTGGTGTCGAGCCGCCGGGCCACCGCCTGGGTGGAGGCTTCAGCGCCGGGCCTCTCGGCGATGGGGGCCAGGCGCAGATAGAAGATGCCCTTGTTGGGGCTGCTGTCGCCAAAGGAGCGCCCCGCATAGAAATTCGCTCTTGTGATCAGCGGTTCGCTGGCCACTACCTGCCGCACCTGATCCAGCACCCTCTGGGTCTGCTGCAGCCCGAGGCCATCGGCCAGGATCACCACGCCCCGCAACTGGCCGTTGTCCTCCTGGGGGATGAAGGCCTTGGGGATGGACTGCAGGGCCCCGCCGGTGAGCAGCAGCCCAGCCAGCAGCAGGGCCACCACCAGCCGGGGCCGGCCCATAGCCCATGCCAGCCAGCGGCTGTAGGGATTCTCCAGGCTTTCGAGCCAGCGCCGCGGCGGATCGATCCAGCGCAGCAGCCAGCCCGGTTCCCGCTGCTGGGGACGCAGCAACATGCCGCCGGCCACCGGGGTGAAGCTGAGGGCGTTGAGGGTGGAGAAGGCAATGGCGCCGCTGATGGTGATCGCAATCGGGGCATAGAGGCGCCCCATGCTGCCGCCCAGTCCGAGCACCGGTAGGAACACCACCACCAGCACCAGGGAGGTGGCCACCACGGCACCGCCGAGTTCGGCCATGGCTTCGCGGGCTGCCTGCAGCGGGGGCTTGCCGGCCTCCAGCCTGCTGCCGATGTCCTCGCTCACCACGATGGCGTCATCCACGACCAGCCCGGTAGCCAGCACCAGGCCAAACAGGGTGAGGGTGTTGAGCGACTGGCCAGCCAGTTTCAGGATGCTCAGGGAACCGATCAACGCCACCGGCACCGCGGCCGATGTGATCAGGGCCAGCCGGCTGTTTCCCAGGCCGAGCAGCAGCACCAAAAACACCAGCAGCACCGCATCGCGCAGGCTGGCGAGGGTGCCATCGATGCTGCCGCGCACGAAATCGGCCTCATCGACGATCAGCTGCTGTTCGATGCCCGGCGGAAACTGGGGGGAGAGCTCCGCGAGGGCCCCGTTCACCGCCTCGCTCACGGCGATGGCGTTGCTGCCATCCCGCTGGTAGATCACCACCGCCACGGTTGGTTTGCCCTGGAGATTGGTGGCGATCGTGTCGTAGGTCTCACTGCCGAGGCTCACCCGGCCCACATCGCGCAGCAAGGTGACTCCGCCATTGGGGCTGCGGGCCACCACCAGCTGCTCGAATTCAGCCAGGCTGCGCAGCCGCCCCTCCATGCGCAGAGGCAGGGTGAGCTCCTGGCCGGCGGGGCTGGGTGCTTCGCCGGCCTGCCCCAGGGCAGCGAGAACATTCTGCTGCTGCAGGGCGGCCCGCACCTCGGCGATCGTGAGTCCCCGCTCCTCCAGCCGGATCGGATCGAGCCAGAGACGGAACGCCAGGCTGCTGCCGCCGGAGAGAACCACATTGCCAACTCCCGGCACCCGCTGCAGCCGCTCCTTCACCACCTGGTCGAGCCAGCCACTCAGAAAGGTTTCGTTGTACTGGCGGGGATCGGCACTGAAGCTGAGCACCATCAGCAGGTCGTCGGAGCTGCGTCGTACCTGCACCCCAAACCGGGCTACCTGGGCAGGCAGTTGGCGGGTCACCACCGCAACTTCGTTCTGGGTGTTGATCTGGTTCAGCTCGGGGTCGCCGCCCTCAAAGCCCAGGGTGATCGAGCTGCCGTTGGCGGAGCTGGTGGAGCGGATGCTCTCGAGCCGCTCCAGGCCGTTGAGTTGCTGCTCCAGCAGGGCTGTCACCCCCTGCTCCACCACCTCGGGGCCGGCCCCTGGGTAGGTGGCGCGTACGGTCACCCGCCCCGGGGCGATCGGAGGCAGATTCTCAACCTGGAGCAGGGGCAGGCTCACCAATCCGGCAAGCA
>JAYKGS010000080.1:0-10268 GCA_035284945.1 Synechococcus sp. | reverse complement strand
TGATCGGTGAGCGCCACTCCACGTAGGCATGGGTCGATACGGTGAGGCCATCGCGGATCGGGAACACACCGCTACCCCCGGAGAGGGTCCAGCGGTAGCCATCGACGCTGGCGGGGTCGCGCTCCAGCTCGATCTCACTGCGCATCACCGGACCGTTCTTGCTGAGTTCCTGGGCCAGCTGCGCGTTGCCGGTGGTGGTGGAGATGTCGTCTTCGGTGGCGGGCAGGGTGAGCACCTGCTTCACCTTGCCGACGATCCCGCCGAAGCGGCCGCGCTGGTTCCACTGGGGCACCACCTCCACCGGCAGGCCGAGGGGCAGGCGGCGGGCATCGGCCGGCGCGAAATAGGCCACCGCCCGCAGGGGCCGATCCTTGCTGCTGGGCTGATCGGGCCGGCCGATCGTGCCGAGGCGCTGGCCGGTGCCCACGGTCTGGCCCGGTATTACCTGGAGGTCGAGCACTGTGCCGTCGCGCTCGGCCTGTACCTTGCCGTCGTAGGCGATCCTGGCTTCGGTCACCTGGATCTGACGCCTGAGATCGTCAATCTGGTAGCGGCGCTGCAGGGCCTGGGTCTCAATCGAAAGCTTCACCTGCTGGTAATTGGTCAACACGGTCTTCTCGTTGATCGCCACGTCATCGAGATTCACGCTGGTGCTGGTGAGCCCCTGCTCCGCCGATACCACCTCGGTGGAGAGCGGTGCCACCACCTCGCGGCGGGCCAACCAGTTCAGGTTGCGCAGTTTGTTGGCATAGGTCGCCTGCAGTTCGCCGTAACGCTGCCGATCCTCGGAGAATTTGGCCAGGGAGGTCTCCAGGGCCCGCTTCTCGGTGGCCAGGCGCAGGGCATCCCGCCCATCGAGCTGGGCGTTGTGGCGCTCCAGCTGACGCAGGTTGCCGCGCTGCTGGGCCAGCTGGCGCTCCAGCACCGGCAGATACAGCTGCATCAGCACCTGGCCGCGGCTCACCCGCTCGCCGGTTTTCACGTACACATCCCGCACCTGGCCGCCGGCGCGGGCATTGAGGATGCCGGCATTGTCGGGGTAGATCAGCACTCCCATCCCCTGCACTTCGGTGGGAACGGGCCAGAACAGGGCCCAGAGCACCAGCACTCCGCCCACTCCTGCCAGGGTCACGCCCACCTGGCTGTGGTCGCTCAGCCCCTGCCAGCGCGACTGCAACCGCTGCAGTGGACCGTGGTGCCGCGGTGGTGCCTCGGTTGGTGGGGCTTGGGTCATGGCGCCCAGCTTGCAGTAATCAGGTGGCCCTGTCAGCCCCCCGCTGATCCGGCCAACCCAAACCCAGCTGCTGCAGGCGCCGCACCGCCGCTGCCGCCTGCGCTCCCCCAGCGGCCAGGGCCTGGGCCACCAGGGGCGCCAATACCGGCACCTGGCTGAACCCTGCGCTGAAGCCGGTGAACACCCACAGCCCAGGTGCCCCAGCCACCGCACCCACCAGGGGGGCCCCGCTGCTGCAGAAGGCAACGGCCGCCTGGCGCAGCTGGCCCGGCAGCGCCGCCAGCGGCGCCCCCCAGGCTTGCGCCGCCAGCCCCTGGCGCAATTGCCCTTCCACCTCCGCAGGCAGCGGCGGCGCCCCCAGCTCAAGTCCCGGATGAACCAGGGTGTGCTGGCCCAGCAGGGCCCCGGCGCCCCGGGGCACCAGGCCCCCATCCACCAGCCACTCCGGTTGGCCCAGGCGGGCGGAGCGGCGCTCCAGAGCTACCCGGCCGAAGCGGGCCGGCAGCCAGGCGGCGGCGGGGCCCAGGGGCGCCGGGTAGGCGGCCAGCTCCAGCACGGCTGCCCAGCTGCTGCGCAGCTGGGGGGGAAGGGCCGGCCAGAGCTGGCGGCAGCGAGCCCCCGCCGCCAACACGAGCTGGGGCGCCATCAGGCTGGTGCCATCGCTGAGGTGCAGCTGCCAACCTGCCGCTGACTGGCGCTCCACCCGAACCGCCGCAGCCTGGTGGACCGTCACCCCTGCCGCCGCCAGCACCAGAGGTAGGCGCGCAGCCAGCACTGAGGACTCCACCTGGGCAAAGGGAAGCGGCCACCAGCCACTCACCGCACGCAAAGCGATGCCGCCGCCGTGTACCCGCAAGCGGCATGGTCGCCAGCCCAGGGCGCCATGGCGCCCCTGCAGGCGGCGCCATTGCCTGGAAGCCCCTGCCGCCAGTCGGGCCAGGGGGGTTGCCGCCAGGGGCCAGCCCGGCAGGGCGCCGTAGCTCAGGGCCGTTGCCGAGCCCAGGCCGGCTGGCTCGGGGGCTGCGACTACGGTCACCGCTGTGCCCAGCTCGCGCAATTCCAGGGCAAGCAGTCCGCCCGCCACGCCGCCGCCAACGACCACCACGCCAGCGGAGGCGGCAGACCTCACACCAGCAGGGTGAAGGAGGTGACCACCGTGTGAAACATGTCCCTGACTTTGGCCCAGCGGTTTTCGTTGGTGCTGGCCGCGAAGGTGTACAGCCGGCCCCGATCCAGCACGACGGTGGCCAGCTCATGGCGATCGCGATCTTCGAGGTGCACGGCGTATTCCAGGTCGTAGAAGGTGCGCGGGCCCTCCTGGCGCTCGGCGGCCTCCACCAGTTCGGCGGCGCGGCCGCTGCCCTCCGGCGCGATCACGGTGCGGCGCAGCTGCTCACCCACGGCCACGGCGCTGCCGAGCTTTTCGAGGTCGTTGGTGGGATTCACCTCCGAGATCACCAGGCTGAGGGTTTCATCGCTGTTGATCAGATCGTGGAATACCACCTGGGGGCCGCCACTCACCTGCACCCGGCTCCAGCCGGTGGGATAGAGAAAGGCGTAGCGGCCGTCGGGGCTCTGAAAGCTGTTGAGTCCTGCAGCCGAGGCACTGCAGGCCGTGAGCATCCCCGTCAGAACCCCCGTCAGCAGCAGGGCAACCAGGCGGGTCAGGGGGGTGGAAATACCAGACCCTTTGCGGTTTCTAGCCATGGCGACGGCAAATGGTTGGCGCCATTCTGCTGGGCCGTCCGCATCGGCAGGAGCGCCGCCGGCTCCGAGGCCCCGCTGGCCAACCTGGTGCCCAGCCTGCAGCCAAAAGCCAACCTGGGCGGCCCAATCCTGCCTAGATTCAGGCCAATTGCTGCGAATCGCTGAGCGGCTTCACCCGCCCGTTGGCCCGGCTGATCGACCAGTTCGAGCGACTGCCCGGCATCGGCCCCCGTACGGCCCAGCGGCTTGCCCTGCACCTGCTGCGCCAGCCTGAGGAACAGATCCGCAGCTTCTCTGAAGCCCTGCTGGCCGCCCGCAGCCAGGTTGGCCAGTGCCAGCGCTGCTTCCATCTGTCGGCCGAGCCCTTCTGTGAGATCTGCCGCAACGACGAGCGCGGCAATGGCCAGCTGTGTGTGGTGGCCGATTCGCGTGACCTGCTGGCGATGGAGCGCACCCGGGAATTCAAGGGGCACTACCACGTGCTCTGTGGTCTGATCTCGCCGATGGACGGCATCGGTCCCGAGCTGCTGCAGATCCAGCCCCTGGTGCAGCGCGTGGATGCCGAAGGAATTCAGGAAGTGATCCTGGCCCTCACCCCGAGCGTCGAGGGCGACACCACCAGCCTCTACCTGGCCCGGCTGCTGAAGCCCTTCACCTTGGTGAGCCGGATCGCCTACGGCCTGCCCGTGGGCAGCGAGCTGGAGTACGCCGACGAGGTGACCCTGGCCCGGGCCTTTGAGGGCCGCCGGCGGGTGGAGTGAACCGTGCCGTCATCCCTGCCGTCATCCCTGCCATGACCAGCCGATCCCGCTACAGCGCCATCGCCCCGGCCGAACGCCTGCCGGAATGGCTGCGGCGTCCGGTGGGTGCGGTTTCCCAGCTGGAGGCGGTGCAGACCCTGGTGAAGCAGCAGCGGCTGCACACGATCTGTGAGGAAGGGCGCTGCCCCAACCGGGCCGAGTGCTATGCCGCCGGCACCGCCACCTTCCTGCTGGGGGGATCGATCTGCACCCGCAGCTGCGCCTTCTGCCAGGTGGAGAAAGGCCTGGCGCCCCAGCCGGTCGACGGCGAGGAAGCCGGGCGGGTGGCCGAGGCGGTGGCCAGCCTGCAGCTGTCCTACGTGGTGCTCACCGCCGTGGCCCGCGACGATCTGGCCGACCATGGCGCCAGCCTGTTCATCGGAGCGATGGCAGCGATCCGCCGCCGCAGCCCCGCCGTGGCGATCGAAGTGCTCACCCCCGACTTCTGGGGCGGCCATCGCGATGAACAGGAGGGATTGACCGCCCAACGCCAACGGCTTGCCGCCGTGCTGGCCGCCCGGCCCGTGTGCTTTAACCACAACCTCGAGACAGTGGAGCGGCTGCAGGGCGAGGTGCGCCGCGGCGCCACCTACCGCCGCTCCCTGGCCCTGCTGGCCGCGGCCCGCGAACTGGCTCCGGCCATTCCCACCAAAAGCGGTCTGATGCTGGGCCTCGGGGAAAGCCGGCAGGAGGTGCTGCAGGCCCTGCGGGATCTGCGCAGCGTCGATTGCCAGCGCCTCACCCTGGGGCAATACTTGCGACCATCCCTCGCCCACATCCCCGTTGCCCGCTACTGGAGTCCGGCGGAATTCGAGGAACTGGGGGCGGCCGCCAGGCAGCTGGGATTCGTTCAGGTGCGCAGCGGTCCCCTGGTGCGCAGCAGCTACCACGCCGCCGATGGCCCCGATCACAACGGCAGCGACGCCACCAGCTGAGCAAGGCCGGGAGCGGCGAAGGTCCGGCCAGCGCCTCGGTGGACTGCTGCTGACCGTTCTGCTGCTGGGCATCACGCCCGCAGGGCGCTGTGAACCACCTCCCAAAGAAACGCTGGTGCAGGCCGAGGGACCCGACCTCAACGGCCTGCTGCAGCTGCCCGACTGGCTGCAGCTGCAACTGCAGCTGCAGGCCCAACCCCTGGCCAACCCTGCGGGGGGCACCAGCCAGGGCGCCAGCTGGATACAACAGCTCAGCCTGGATGTGGTGGCGGGGCCGGGGCTGGCCAAACCGGTGGAGCAGTGGAGCGAGGCCGACCACTGGCGCAGCCATGGGCAGTTGATGCTGGTCAGCGGCAACCCCAACTGGAACGGGGAGATCGGCGCCGCTTTCGCCCTGCAGAGCACGGCCCACCCCACTGGCCTGTGGCTGACGGAGGCGAGCATCGAGCGGAAGGCCGGAGCGGGGCCGCTGGGCATCAAGGCGGGGGTGTTCTCCCTCAACCCGGGCTTTATTGAGGCACCGGTGCTCAATGCCTATGTGCATTCGGCCCTCAACAACACGCTCAACCTCAACGTCAGTGGATTGCCGATCAACCCTTACAGCGCCCCGGGGATTCAGCTGCAATGGCAACCGGAGCCCTCCGGTCGCTGGGGCGAGTGGCGCTACGGAGCCTTCCTGCTCGACCCCGAGTTCAATCTGGCCGCCCTGTTCGGGGTCAACCCAGACCTGCCCCAGCTCAATGGCCACAGCCAGCTGCTGCAGTGGAGCTACGACCGCCTGCCGGGAGCGGAGGCCCTGCAGCAACCGATCCGCAGCGGCGGCCAGCAGATCGCACGCCAGCTGCCCCCACCGCTGCTGCAGATCGGCGGCGGCTATCTGGACAACAGCAGCGACGGCAATCTCAACACCGCCATCGCCGCCACCCTCACCCTGGCGGCCCCTTTGCCGCTGGGTCTCGACAACCGGCTCTGGCTGGGCGTCAGCGGCGGCTTTGAGTGGGATACCAATCCGGTGCCGCTGTTCCTTGGCGGCGGCTGGCTGAGCCAGGGAATCATCCAGGGCCGGCCGCTAGACGTGCTGGCCCTGGGAATCGGCGGCAGCCGCTTCAGCCCCAGCCTCTCTCCCGGCCAGAGCAGTGAAACGGTGCTGGAGCTCAACTACAGCTGGCTGGTGAGTGCCAACCTCAGCCTGCAGCCTGTGCTGCAGTTGATCCTCAACCCGGATGGGGTGTCGGCCGATCCGATCCTGGCTCTGGGCCTGGGGCTGACGCTGCAGTTCTGAGCCGACGCGCGCTGCGGCGCAGCACCTCGGCGCAGTCGGCGCCCATCAGCAGGCCGGAACCGCCCCAGATCAGGCGCGGGGCCAGGTCGGTGGGGGCTGCCGCGAGCTCGCGCAGGGGGCTGAAGCCGAGGCCGCGGAAGTAGCGCACCAGGCGACGATGCTGGCTGTCGCTGTCGCGGATGGCCAGGATCGTGGCCTGGCGGCAGGGGGTGGCTTCCAGGGCCCAGGCGAAGCTGGCCGCACAGATCAGCGGCGCCACGCCACCGGTGTGCTCGCCCTGTACCCGCAGGCTGTCGAGCCGCAGGCCCCTGGCGCTCGGCAGGGCCCAGCCCTTGAGCTCGCCCAGCAGCACCAGGCCCCCGCCGCCCGAGCCCTGCCCGGCCCCGGAGTGACGGGCCACCCCCACCCGCAGCGTCCAGGCCAGCCCCAGCGGCCGCCGCACCTGCAGGCGCAGCAACAGCCCCCGCCGGCGAGCCTCGCCCTCCAGCTGCTCCAAGCTGGGGTTGGGGCAGGTAGGTGCCTGGGAGGAAGCGCTGGACATCCACAACCGCCACGGCCAGGGTCAGTCTCAACCGTTGCCCAACGTCCCATCATGGCGGGAGGCGTCTAATTAAGGACGCACAAGGGGTGCCAAGCGTCCCACGGTGAACCTGCTTGAGGCGCCGGGGGCGCGTTGGGGCGCCAAAGCTATTCCCCGCCCGCCCTGGAGTTGCCCGAAGTCACCGCAGCCAGGGCTCGGCGCGCAGCACGGCCCCCAGGGGCAAGGGCCCATACAGGTGGGGGAAGGGTTCCCCGCCGCCGGCCTCCTCGAGGCGCACCTCCAGAGCGGCAGCCGCCAGGCGCTGGGGATCAATCGTCAGCAGCAGCACCGCCCCGGCGGGCAGGTCGCCATAAAAGAGGGTCCCGGTGGCCTCCACCTGGTGGGCGTGGCTGAGGTGGATGAAGCCCACCTCCTCCAGGGAGAGTCCCCGGGTCGAGATGCGGTATTCCTCCTGGCTGCGCGCCGCCTGCCAGTCACTCCTCAGGGCCAGGTGATACGTCCAGCTGGGGGAACGCCAGGGGGAGCGCGGGGCCCAGCCGGGCGCCATCACCGCCGCAAGCTCCGGCCCAGCTAGAAACCGGCCCAGCCAGGCCTGCAGGTCCGCCAGCTTGGGCTCGGCATCGAAGGCCGCCGGATCGGCGAGCCGGAACTGGCGCACGAATGGCAGCAGCGCCAGGTCGGCCAGGCTGGGACGGGCGCCCAGCAGCCAGCCGCCGGGCTGCAGCTCCCGGTTCCACTGCCGCAGGATCGCCAGGCCCCGGCGGCGATTGGCCTCGCGCTCGCCCAGGCCGGCCTCGCCATCGCGATCGGGGTATTTGAAGTGATCCAGGTGCTGCTTGAACGGCCCGTCGTTCTCGGCGATGAGAGCCTCGCCTGCCGCACGCTCAGCAGCCCCCCAGCCGCTGAGCCAGCCATGGGGATCGCTCTGCGCCAGGGCCCAGCCCATGATCGCCAGGCTCTCCTCGAGCACCTGCCCATCAGGCAGGACCAGCACCGGCACCGTGCCTTTGGCAGAGGCTGCCAGCAGCTCGGGCGGCTTGGCCTTGAGGCTCACCTCGCGCAGCTCCAGCGTCTCCTCCGGCCGAAACCCGGCGGCCGCCAGGGCAAGCCGCGCCCGGATGGCATAAGGGCAGCGCCGGAAGCTGTAGAGGATCGGCCGGAGGTCAGCCATCAGGTCAGCTGTCGAGCTGGGGTTGGCCGCCGCGCCTCGCCCGCTCCAACTGCCGCTGGCGCTCGGCGAAGCGGGCCCGGTCGGCGTCGCTGAAGCGCTCGATGCAGTGGCCGCAGCTCACCCCTTCCACGTAGCTTTCCAGCTGCCGATCCGCCGGGGAGAGTGGCAGGCCGCAGGCATGGCAGAGACCGTGCTCACCGGGTTCGAGCCGGTGGTTCACGGCCACCCGCCGGTCGAACACGAAGCACTCACCCCACCAGTGGCTGCCCCGCTCCGGCATCTCCTCCAGATAGCGCAGGATGCCGCCCTGCAGGTGGTGTACCCCCGCAAAGCCCTGCTGCTGGAGATAGGCCGTGGCCTTCTCGCAGCGGATGCCGCCCGTGCAGAACAGGGCAAGGGAGCGGGGCTGGCACTCCGCCACCAGAGGCCGCAGGGTCTGCTCCACCCAGGCGGGAAACTCCCGAAAGCTGGCGGTGCCTGGATCGATCGCGCCCTCGAAGCTGCCAATAGCCACCTCGTAGGAGTTGCGGGTGTCGATCACCAGGGTGTCCGGTGCTGCGATCAGGGCATCCCACTGCTGGGGCGGTACGTGGGTGCCGACACTGGAGGCCAGATAGGGCTGCACATCGGGCTGCCCCAGGCTGACTATCTCGCGCTTGATCCGCACCTTGAGCCGGTGGAAAGCCTGCTGCTCGGCCCGGCTGAACTTGGCAGCGAGCCGCCCCAGCCCCTCCACCTGCCGCAGCCGGGCCAACACCGTCTCCACGCCGGCGTCAGGACCAGCGATGGTGCCGTTCACCCCCTCGCCGGCCAGCAGGATGGTGCCGCGCACCGCCTGGGCCGCCGCCAGCTCCCGCAGCTCCGCCTGCAAATGGGGCAACCGGTCGAGGGCGGCAAAGCGGTAGAAGGCCGCAACCAGCACGCTCACACGCAGGCGGGCGACGCAGCGTCCTGCCAGGCCCGCACCCCGGCGGCCGCCAGCAGGGCCCGATCGGCCTCCACCGCCGGATTGGAGGTGGTCAGCAGGGTGTCGCCATAGAAGATCGAATCGGCTCCGGCGAGCAGGCAGAGAATCTGGGCCTCCCTGCCCAGCTGCTCCCGTCCGGCACTGAGCCGCACCCGCGCATGGGGCATCAGGATCCGGGCCGTGGCCACCATGCGCACCAGTTCCAGCGGATCCACCGGCGGCTGCTCCTCCAGGGGGGTGCCCTGCACTGCCACCAGGGCATTGATCGGCACGCTCTCGGGGTGGGGATCCAGGTTGGCCAGCACCTCCAGCAGGCCAGCACGATCCTCTGGCCCCTCCCCCATGCCGATGATGCCGCCGCAGCAGATCGAGATCCCGGCGCTCCTCACCCGTTGCAGGGTCTCGAGCCGCTCCTGGTAGGTGCGGGTGGTGATGGTCCGGTCGTAGTGCTCCGGGCTCGTGTCCAGGTTGTGGTTGTAGGCGGTGAGGCCGGCCTCCGCCAGGCGCCCGGCCTGCTGATCGGTGAGCATGCCGGCGGTCACGCAGGCCTCCAGGCCCAGCTCGCGCACGCCGCGCACCATGGCCAGCATCGCCTCGAACGGGGCCCCGTCGCGGATCTCGCGCCAGGCCCAGCCCATGCAGAAACGATCTGCCCCGGCCTGCCTGGCCGCCCGGGCCCGAGCCAGCACCGGCTCCACCTCCAGCTCCGGCCGGCCGCTCACGTCACTGCTGTGATGCAGCGACTGGGGGCAGTAGGCACAGTCCTCCTCGCAGCCGCCGGTCTTGACACTCAGCAGGGAGGCCAGCTGCACCCGGTAGCCCGGGTTGGCCTCGCGGTGTACGGCCTGGGCCTGCCAGAGCAGCTCCAGCAGGGGCAGCTCAAGCAGGGTCTGGATTTCGGTACGGGACCAGTCGTGACGCGTGATCACTGGCGGCAAAGCGAACGGGAAAACGAAACAGGGGGCGACGCTCGGTCGTCAGGTCAGGGGGGCGACCCCGCCGAAGCGGCGCTGGCGGCCCTGGTAGTCGCGCAGGGCCCCCAGCAGGGCCGTTTCGTCGAAATCCGGCCACAGCACATCGGTGATGTGGATTTCGGCGTAGGCCAGCTGCCAGAGCAGGAAGTTGCTGATGCGCAGCTCGCCGCTGGTGCGAATCAGCAGGTCGGGATCCAGTTCGCCGGCGGTGTGGAGCTCGGCGGCGAAGGCCTGCTCGTCAATGCCAGCAGGGTCGAGTTCGCCGGCGGCGCATCGCTGGGCCAGGCGCTTGGCGGCGCGCACCAGTTCGGCCCTGCCGCCGTAGTTGGTGCAGACGTTGAAATGGATGCCGGTGTTGGCGGCGGTGCGTTTGGTGGCATCAGCGATCAGGCGCTGCAGGCCTGCGGGCAGGGGGTCGAGATCGCCCAGAAATCGGATTCGCACCTGCTCCTGCTCCAGAGCGTGCAGCTCCTTGGCCAGCACCCGCTCAAACAGGGTCATCAGGAAGCTCACCTCCTCTCCAGGGCGGCTCCAGTTCTCGGTGGAGAAGGCGTAGGCGGTGAGGGCGCCGATGCCCCAGTCGCTGCAGTGGCGCAGGGTGCGCTTGAGCACCTCCACCCCGGCCCGGTGGCCCATGGCCCGGGGCAGCCCCCGCTG
>JAYKGS010000079.1:0-18495 GCA_035284945.1 Synechococcus sp. | reverse complement strand
AGAGGTGGGCCAGGATGCGCAGCTCGATCTGGGAGTAGTCGGCGCTGATCAGGCTCCAGCCCTCCTGGGGCAGGAAGGCCTTGCGGATCCGCCGGGAAAACTCGGTGCGGATCGGGATGTTCTGCAGGTTGGGGTTGCTGCTCGAAAGTCGGCCGGTGGCGGTCACCGCCTGGTTGAAATCGGTGTGCACCCGGCCCGTTTCCGGCTCCATCAGGGCCGGCAGGGCATCCACATAGGTGCTCTTGAGCTTGCTGAGGGTGCGGTGCTCCAGCACCAGGGCCACCACCGGGTGTTCATCCTCCAGCTTTTCGAGCACCACCGCATCGGTGCTCCAACCGGTTTTGGTCTTGCGGGATTTCTTGCGATCGAGTCCGAGGGTTTCAAACAGCAGTTCGCCCAGCTGCTTGGGGGAGGCGAGGTTGAAATCAACCCCAGCCGCCGCCTTGGCCTCGCCATCCAGGCGTTCCAGGGTGGCCTTGAGCTCGGCGCTGAGTTCGGCCAGATAGGTGGTGTCGATGCGGATCCCGGTTGCCTCCATCGCCGCCAGCACGGGCTCCAGCGGCAGTTCAACCTGGTCGAGCAGGGCCGGCAGCGCCTCTCCCATGGCGTTGAGCTCCTGGCGCAGCAGCTGGGCCAGACGCCAGGTGAGGTGCACATCCATGCCGCAGTAAAGGGCTGCGGCTGCCAGGGGCACCGCTGAAAAATCAGCGCCTTTTGGCACCAGCTGGGCGTAGCTGGTGGGGCTGAAGCCGAAATTGCGCTCGGCCATCGCCTCAAGACCGTGTTTGTCGCCCGCATCGCGCAGGTAGTCGGCCAGCAGGGTATCCATCACCACCCCGCCCAGCTGCAGGCCATGGCGCAGCAGGATCAGCCGGTCGTATTTGGCGTTCTGCAGCGCCTTGGGGTGGGCGGCGCTGGCCAGCCAGGGGGCAAGCGCCGTGAGCACTGGGGCAAGCGGCAGTTGATCCGGGGGCGGCAGGCCATCGGAGAGCAGATCGGCCGCAGGCTGCACCTGATGCCCGATCGGGATGTAGGCCAGCTCGGAGGGCCCCTCGCCCCAGGCCAGACCCACTCCCACTAGCTCGGCTTGGAAGGGGTTGAGGCTGGTGGTTTCGGTGTCGAGGGCCACGGGCCGGCCTGGATCGGTGCAGCCGTTGAGGCGCTCCAGCAGGGCCGTCAGGGCCTCGGGGCTGGTGATCAGCTGGGGCCGGAGTTGGGGTGGCCCGGCGCTCACCGGCTGATCGGACGCTGTTGCACCCTCTGTTTCAGCTGCCGTTGGGGCGCTGGCAGGGGCTGGCGCGGCCGAGAACAGCTGGGCGAACCGGGGCACCTGTTTGACCAGGCTGTGCAGCTCCAGCTCCTCCAGGCTGGCGGCCAGGGTTGCGGTTTTCACCGCCCCCAGCTCCAGACGCGGCGCGGCCGGCAGGGGGATGTCGACCAGGATCTCGGCCAGCATCCGCGAGCGGAACGCGTTGTCGCGGTCAGCTCGCAATTTGTCGACCAGGGCCCCTTTGAGCACGCCCTGGGGATTCTTGACTTTGGGGCCCGCCTGCTCGAGCGCTTCTAGGGCGGCGTAGATGCCATCCACGTGCTCAAACTCCTGCAACAGGCTGATGGCGGTTTTCGGGCCCACTCCCCTGACGCCGGGGATGTTGTCGGAGCTGTCGCCGGTGAGCGCCTTGAGATCCACCACCTCCTCCGGGGTCACGCCGAGCTTGGCGATCACCCCTTCGCGGCGGATCTCCACCGGCCCGTTGTTTTTGGCATAGGGGCCGCCACCCATGTAGAGCACGGCGATGTCGCGCTGGTCGTCAACCAGCTGGAAGAGGTCGCGGTCGCCCGAGAGGATCCGCACCCGCCAGCCGGCCTTGGCGGCCCGGTTCGCCAGGGTGCCCAGCACGTCGTCGGCCTCGTAGCCGGGCGCCATCGCCAGGGGGATGTCGAGGCTCTCGGCCAGGATCTGCTGCAGATTGGCCAGGTCTGCGAAGAACTGTTCGGGCGCCTCATCCCGGTGGGCCTTGTAGGCTCCGTCAGCCTCGTGGCGAAAGGTGGGCTCGGCGGTGTCAAAGGCCACCACCAGGCCATCGGGTCTGAGCCCCTTGCAGTTGTCGAGCAGGGCCTTGAGGAAGCCGTAGGTGACGCTGGTGGGCACCCCCGCCTTGGTGCTGAGGCCGCCGTCCCCCCCCTTGGCGAAGGCATAGAAACTGCGGAAGGCCAGCGAGTGGCCATCGATCAGCAGCAACAGGGGCTTGGTGCTCGTAGCCACGGTGCTGCTGTTGCCCTTGCGATCGGCCTAGCCTGCCAGATGTGTGGCAGCCAGCCCGTGCACCTGCCCGTTGGGGATGCCGCCTTCAGCCCCTGCGGGCACTACCGCTGGTGGCTGGAGCGGCGCTGGGCGCCGCAGCGTCCGCGGCTGCTGTTCATCGGCCTCAATCCGTCGCGGGCCGATGGCCAGCGCGACGATCCCACCCTGCGGCGGTTGCAGGGTTCTGCCCATCGCTGGGGGTTCGGGGCTCTGGAGGTGCTCAACCTGTTCGCCCGCATCAGCCCGTCCCCGTCAGGGCTGCGCTGCGCCGCTGATCCGGTGGGTGCCGAGGCTGACGCCTGGCTGCGGCGACGCCTGCTTGCCGAGCCCCAGGCGCCCGTGTGGCTGGGTTGGGGGAACCAGGGCACCTTGCGGGGCCGCGATCGGGTGGTGCTCGCCCTGCTGGCTGGTCGGGGTCTCTGGACCCTTGGCCTCACCGCCGGCGGCCAGCCTCGCCACCCTCTCTATGTGGCAGCTGATGTTGCACTGCAGCCATTCACCTGAGCGAACTCGAGGGCCCCTGGGCCATCCTGAGGACACCGTCGGCCCGTCGTCCGCTAATCCGCTGCCCGCCAAGACCCCATGTCGCCTACCCCCCGCCGCTATGCCGTTCATCTGCACCTGAGTGGGGGTCAGTCCGAAACGGTTCATTTCCAGACCCTTGAGGCCTTTCAGCAGTGGTATGGAGGGGTGCTGACCGCTTCGGCTCCGGATACCTTCGTGAATGTGCCGCTGGCGGATCTGGAGGGCGAATATCTGGTGGTGAGGCCCAGCGCAGTGATCGGAATTCATGTGGAGCCCAAGTTCAATGCCCTTGATGAATGACACCTGAGCGGCTGGGGCTGCTCTGGGGCGTCACGGTGTTTGCCGGCGCGGTGGCCCAGGGTCTCGCCTGGCTCACAGGCCTGCCGGGTGTGGTGCTCTTGCTCAGTGCCGGTCTGGTGATCGGGCGCTCGGGCCTGGCCCTGGTGGAACCCCTCGATCTCGGCGCTGGGTTGGGCACGGTGGTGGGCCTGCTGGTGAGCCTGGTGCTCTTCGATGGCGGCATCAATCTGCGCCTGCCCGACGACGGCACCCGCCAAGCCGTGCTGCGTATCGTGCTGGTGCGGCTGGTGCTCGCCCTTGCGGCCGGCCTGCTGGCTGCCCACTGGCTGGCTGGACTGAACTGGTCACTGGCCGCGGTGTTCAGCGCCATCGTGCTGGCCACCGGCCCCACCGTGGTGACTCCGCTCGTGCGTCAGATCCGCCTGGCGTCCCCCCTGGGGGAGGTGCTGGAGGGGGAGGGCTTGGTGCTCGAGCCGATCGGGGCCGTGCTGGCCCTGCTGCTGTTGGAGCTGGCCCTCGGCGATCTGCATGGCTGGCGCGAGCTGGCCCAGGGCCTGCTCCAGAGGCTCGGCGGAGGGGTGCTGATCGGGGCTGGCTGTGGCTGGTTGCTAGCTGAGGCCCTGCGGCGCATTCCCGCCCAGGCGGCTGGCGCCCTGCGACTCCAGCTCACCCTGGGCACCCTCTTTCTGATGTTCAGTGGCTGTGAGCTCTGGCTGCCCGAATCGGGCCTGCCCGCCGCCGTTGCGGCAGGGGTGGTGGTCGGCCGCCGGCCGGATACGGATGCGGCTGAGCTTGATGGCCTGATCCGTCAGTTGGCCCAGCTGGCGATCACCATGCTCTTCCCCCTGCTCGCCGCCGATGTGAGCTGGGCCGAACTCAGCCCCCTGGGCTGGGGTGGGGTGGGCTGCGTGCTGGTGTTGATGCTGGCGGTGCGTCCCGTGGCTGTCGGCCTGGCCACCTGGGGCATGGATTTCAGTCTGTCCCAGCGGGTCCTGCTGGCCTGGTTGGCGCCCAGGGGAATCGTCACCGCCGCCGTGGCCAGTCTGTTTGCCATCCGCCTCGAGCAGGCTGGAGTTGTGGGGGCCGGCCGCCTGCAGGGTCTGGTCTTTCTGACGATCCTGCTCACCGTGGGGCTGCAGGGCCTCAGCGCCGGCCCTCTGGCCTGCAGGCTGGGCCTGAGTGGGGGGGGGCTAGAGGCAGCGGCGGATCCGGACTCGGTCGGCGCCGCTGGCGTGCAGCAACAGCCAGGTGCCCAGTAGGTCCGGGCCCTGCAGGCTACCCAGCAGGGCAGCCCGCAGGGTCTTCATGATCACCCCTTTCTTGACTCCGGCCGCCGTGGCTGCCTCGCCGAGCAGGGCGAGGGCCTGCTCGGCTTCGAGCGGGCCTTCCGGCAGGCGCTCCAGCAGGGCCGTGAGCGCTGGCCTGGCCCCCTCGCTGGCCAGCTGGGTTACGGCGGCTTCCTGCAGCTCTGGGGTGGTGAAGAAGGGGTGGGCCTGCTCCACCCCATCGGCCAGCAGGGTGAGGGAGGGGCCGATCAGCTGGCAGAGCTGCAGCTGCCAGAGGGGATCAGCCACCGCTTCGCTCGGATCAAAGCCCCAGCCCTCGGCCGCCCAGCGCGGCAGCAGCAGCTGGCGCAGGGCCCCAGCCTCGAGGTCATGCAGCACCTGGGCGTTGAGCCAGTTGAGCTTCTCCCAGTTGAAGCGGGCCCCGGCCCGGTTGACCCGTCCGAAGTCAAACACCGCTGCCGCTTGGTCCAGGCTGAAGCGTTCTCCCATGCCCTCAGGCGGCGACCAGCCCAGCAGGGTCATGTAGTTGGCCAGGGCTTCGGCGGTGTAGCCCATGGCCCGAAATTCGCTCACCGAAGTGACGCCGTCGCGTTTGGAGAGTTTCTTGCCCTCCTGGTTGAGGATCAGGGGTGTGTGGGCAAAGATCGGCGGATCGGCGCCGAGGGCGTGGTATAGCAAAAGCTGCTTGGCGGTGTTGGCGAGGTGGTCTTCGCCGCGGATCACGTGGCTGATGGCCATGGCGATGTCGTCGACCACCACCACCAGGTTGTAGAGCGGGTCGCCGATCTGATCTGCCGGGGCCCGCCGGGCGATCACCATGTCGCCGCCCAGGTCGCAGCCTTTCCAGCCCATCTCTCCGCGCACCAGGTCACTCCAGGTGATGCTGGCCTCGTCGTCGATGCGGAAGCGGATCGTGGCCTGGCGACCCTCACCGATGTAGGCCTGCTGCTGCTCGGCTGTGAGATTGCGGTGGCGGTTGTCGTAGCGGGGGGCCTGCCTGAGGGCGGTCTGCTGATCCCGCATGGTGGCCAGTTCCGCCTCGCTGGCGAAACAGCGGTAGGCATGGCCCGAATCGAGCAGTCGCTGGATCGCGGCCTTGTGCGCCTCGACTCGGGCGCTCTGGATTATGGGCTCACCATCCCAGTTGAGTCCGAGCCACTGCAATCCCTCAAGGATGTTGGCTGTGTATTCAGGCTTGCTGCGCTCCCTGTCGGTGTCCTCGATGCGCAGGAGAAACTGGCCGCCATGGCGACGGGCGAACAGCCAGTTGAACATGGCGGTGCGGGCCGTGCCGATGTGCAGGGTTCCCGTCGGGCTGGGTGCCAGGCGCACCCTCACTGCAGATCGAGCTGCATCAGCAAGGGTCACGCAGACGTTCTCCGACTTTTGGATACGGTTTTTGAATACGGGACTGACGGGATTCGAACCCGCAACTTCCGCCGTGACAGGGCGGTGCTCTAACCGGTTGAACTACAGTCCCACTTAGGGCTCCCAGGCAGGATTCCCTGTCAGGGCAGGCTCGATCTCGCCGACCTGCTGACCCCTGAAGTATCCATTGTCGCCCTGCCCGCCGTCAACGGGGCCAGGGGGAGCACCAGCGCCGATGCCGCCCGGCCGGGCAGCGGATCGATGCTTGAGGGGCGCCTCCGGATCAAGGTCTGAATCCGGCAGGCTCGATCAGGCGCACCTGGTTGCCGCGGGCAGTGAACTCGCGTCCCTGGTCGCTCTGAACCACCACCCGACCACCGGACTTGACCCTGATCACGCGGGCCCTCACCCACCCCAGAGCGGCCGACTCGAGCACCTTCACCACATCTCCGGGTTGTAAATCCAACTCCATGCTCGAAACCAGAAAATTGCAGATTGGAGCATCGAACGCGCCGTGGAGGACTTGAACCCCCGACATCAGGTTTTGGAGACCTGCGTTCTACCAACTGAACTAACGGCGCAATGCCGATGCTCCGTAAACATCAAAGTGCGTGGTGGCCGATACGCCAGGAGAGAGAGTCTCAGGACCTAGGGGCGAACCACAGCAGCCTCAGCGATCGAAGCGTTGCTTGACCCGTGTGGCTTTACCCACCCGATCACGCAGATAGAAGAGCTTCGCCCTTCGCACCTTACCCCGGCGCTCCACTTTCACGGAGGCGACCTGGGGGCTGTGCAGCATGAACACCCGCTCCACGCCGATGCCCTGAAAGATTCGGCGCACCGTGATCGTCTCATTGAGACCACCGTGGCGCTTTGCGATCACCACCCCTTCGTAGGGCTGCACCCGCTGCTTGTTGCCCTCCCGGATGCGCACGCCCACCTTGACGGTGTCACCCACGTAGATCTCAGGCAATTCAGCCTTGAGTTGCTCGGCCTCGAAGGCTCGGATCAACTCCTGGGGGCTGAGCCTGCCCGTGGCGATCGTGGTTTGCAGCGCCACTGGACCGGAGTCATCGATCGCCGCCGGGGAGTCCGCCTGATCATCCCGCTGGGTGTCGGTTGTCTGGTTCTCGGTTGTCTGATTGTCAGTTGTCTCCGTTGCCATCTCAGCTCCGCTTAGGCCTGGCCAATTTCCCATTGTACCGGCAGGCGGTGGCTCACGCAGCTCCCCGCAGCCATTGGTAGCTTGAAGATCTGAAATTACCCATGCCCACCAGGATCCCAGCATGAATCTCTTTGCCGATCTGCTGGCCACCACCAAACCCTCTTCCCTTGAAACGGGCCCCCGCATCCAGAAGGGCAGGCGGGGTGTTGAGATCAAAAGCGCCCGTGAGATCGACACGATGCGCCAGGCCAGCAGGATCGTGGCCACCGTTCTGCGCGAGCTTCTGGAGCTGGCTGCCCCCGGCATGACCACCGGCGAACTGGACAGCCACGCCGAGAGACGGATCCGCGAGCTTGGCGCCACTCCCAGCTTCAAGGGTTATCACGGCTTTCCAGCCAGCATCTGCGCCTCGATCAACGATGAGGTGGTGCACGGCATCCCCAGCAGCAAGCGGGTCATCAGGAATGGCGACCTGCTGAAGATCGATACCGGTGCTTATTACGACGGCTATCACGGCGACAGTTGCGTGAGCCTCTGCGTGGGGCAGGGAGCCAGCGAGGAAGCCCGGACCCTCTGTCGCGTGGCCCAGGAATCCCTGATGCAGGGCCTGGCCCAGATCAGGGCTGGCAACACCCTGCTTGATATCGCCGGCGCCGTGCAGGACCACGTCGAATCCCATGGTTATGCCGTTGTGGAGGACTACACCGGCCACGGGGTGGGTCGCAACCTGCATGAAGAGCCATCGGTTTTCAATTTCCGCACCAAGGATCTGCCCAACATGAAGTTGCGGCCCGGCATGACCCTGGCGGTGGAGCCGATCCTCAATGCCGGCAGCAAGGCCTGCCGCACCCTCAAGGATCGCTGGACCGTGGTGACGGCCGATGGCAGCTGGTCTGCCCAGTGGGAGCACACCATCGCCGTCGGCAGTGACGGTTGCGAGATTCTCACCGACCGGGATTTCTAGGCCGGTTCAGTCCCCTGCCCGCGTCAGCAGCCGGCAGTAGAGCCACCGGCTCAGGGTGCTGAGCGGCATGAGCAGGTAGGTGAGAGGGTTGGGGGTGACGATGATCAGGTTGCAGCCCAGCCTGGCCTGCAGGAGCACCTGGGACGCCACGAAATCTGCTCCCATCAATCCGATCGGGTTGAGGGCTGAGCGGAATGGTCCCAGCACCAGCCGGCGGATGCGCAGCGGCCCCTGGCGGCCGCCGAGGTCCAGGGCGCGCAGGCTCACCAGGTTGCCCAGCAGTCTTTTGCTGAGCTCATACAGAGGGCTCAGGGCGGGCTGGATCTCCGCTTCGGAGGTGTTGATCCAAACCTCCGCCCGGGGGCGTGCGGCAGCCCGTTGCAGGACGACTTCGGCAAACAGTTCCAGCAGCCGCCAGCTGCTGAGGGCATTCACCTCCAGGGCCTGGCCGGTGGCCGCGCCGCTGCGGGCCCGGGGTTGGTTGATGCCGTGGTTGAGCACCAGCACATCCACCCGCTCCAGTACAGGCCCCAGGGCCCGTTCCTCACCGATCCGCCAGACCACATGCTCAAGCGGAATCGGTTCACCCGCGTCATCGCGCAGCTCCAGGCGCTCCTGGCTGCTTGTCAGCGCCACCAGTTGGACATCCTGCTGGGACCAGCGGCGTAGCAGGGCCCTGCCGAAGCTGCCACTCGCGCCCGTGACGGCAACGGTGCATCGATCCCGGCAACTGGACATGAGCCTGGCGCTATCTACCCCTGACGCGCCAGCATGGAGCAGGTTGGTATGGAAACAACCGTCTAAATTCCCAGCTGAGCCCCAGCGAGGTTGACCGATGGCCCCCACCTTGCTGGTTGGTTCCTGCGAACCCTTCAGCGGCAAGTCAGCCGTGGTGCTCGGGCTGGCCCGCCAGCTGATCCGCCAGGGGGTTACGGTTCGCTTCGGCAAGCCCCTGGCAACCAGCCTGGACAGCCCTGCCGAGGCGACTGGTGGTGCTTCTCCCCTGCTTGATGCTGATGTGCGCTTTGTCGGAGCAACCCTGGGGCTCCCCCAAAGCCAGCTGATCCCCTCTCTCCAGGTTGCCGATCCCCAGGTTGCCCAGCAGCGTTTGCTGGAGGGCAACCTGGATCCGGTGGCGGGCTTGGACGAACAGGGTCTGCAGCTGGCCGACTTCAGCGATGGCCTCACCCTGCTGGAAGCAGGCGGCAGCATGGATGAGGGCATGATCTACGGCCTCAGCCTGCCCCAGCTGGCTGAGGGGATAGGGGCCCAGGTGCTGCTGGTGCACCCCTGGAAAAACAGCTCTAGCGTCGAGTCCCTCCTGGCGGCCCGGGCCCGGCTGGGCAACCGTCTGGCCGGTGTGGTGCTCAATTCCGTGCAACCCCAGCTGGTTGGTGCCCTGCGCGCCGACACGGTGCCTGCCCTTGAGCGGTTGGGCCTCCAGGTGCTGGGGGTAATGCCCCAGAGCCCCCTGCTGCGCAGCGTCACAGTGGAGGAGCTGGTTCTGCGACTCGGGGCCAAGGTTCTCTGCTGCCTCGAGCGGCTCGACCTGCTGGTCGAAACCCTCTCAATCGGAGCCATGAATGTCAACTCGGCGATGGAATTCTTCCGCCGCCGCCGCAACATGGCTGTGGTGACCGGTGCGGACCGCACCGATATCCAGCTCGCCGCCCTTGAGGCTTCAACCCAGTGTCTGATCCTCACCGGTGCCGCAGAACCGCTGCCCCAGCTGATCAACCGGGCTGAGGAACTGGAGGTGCCCCTGCTCAAGGTGGAACAGGACACCCTTACAACCGTGGAAGTGATTGAGCAGGCCTTCGGCCACGTTCGACTGCACGAGGCCGTCAAGGCCAGTTTTGCCTTTCGGTTGGTGGCGGAACACTGCGATTTCGAGCGGCTCTTCACCCGGTTGCAGTTGCCATCGCTGGCTAAATAACACTGCTATTTTCAGGATGCAGGTAGATGGTTAAAGGTGACCCGGTCCCTTGATTTTCCGGCCTTGGATCGGATCGACACCCTGGCCCAGGAGCTGGCCATGCTCCAGGACCGGGGCAAGCGACGCATCGCCATACTCGGCAGCCGCCACGTGCCGGTGGTGTCGATTCACCTGGTGGAGCTGGTGGCCCGCTCCCTGGCGCAGGAGGGACATAACCTGATCACCTCAGGTTCCCAGGGGGTCAATGCGGCGGTGATCCGCAGCGTGCTGGAAATTGATCCAGCCCGGCTCACCGTGTTGTTGCCCCAGAGCCTGGATCGTCAGCCAGGCGAATCCCGGGAGCAGCTTGAGCAGGTTCTGCATCTGGTGGAGAAGCCCGAGCATGATGAACTGCCCCTGCCGATGGCCAGCAGTCTCTGCAATCACGAGATCATCACCCGTTGCGACCAGCTGATCTGCTACGCCTTCCATGACAGTGAAACCCTGCTGGCCAGCTGCCGGGTGGCCGAGGACATGGGCAAGGTGGTGAGCGTCATGTTCTTCGACTAGCCAGCACAGCTCAGCCAGCACAGCTCAGCCAGCCAGAACAGCCTTCAGGCCTTCGGCATAGAGCACGCCAGTGCAGATGAGCCTGCCTGCCCAGCAGAGTCCCCGCAGGGGGGGAAGGTTGAAGATGTAGGCGCCGATATAGGCCAGCCTCAGGGCTGGATGGATCCAGGCGGCCGCGAGCGCCACCGGGTTGCCCACCGCTGCCACCAGGCAGAGCAGGCAGGCGGGGGCATGCAGGGTGAGCGCTTCGAAGCAGTTCTGATGGGCCCAGGCGGCCCGCTTGCCCCAGGCCGGCAGCCGCTCGAACATCGCCCGTGGGGCGGCCAGGTCGGCCATCTGGAAGCTGGCCTGGGAACGGGCGGCCCCCAGCGGCACGGTGCTGAACACCACCACTCCGGCAGCCAGCAACAATGACCAGGCGTAGGGGGCAAGGTTGGCGGTCATGGCGGTTGGCGGAGCGGGCGCGGGAACCAGGTTGGCAGGCCGCATCTACGATCCGCAGACGATCTCCTGCCGCCCGCCCAGCCCCATGGCCGACACCTATTCGTTCGATGTGGTGAGCGATTTTGATCGCCAGGAGCTCGTCAACACGATTGACCAGGTGCGCAGGGACGTGGGCACCCGTTACGACCTGAAGGATTCGGGCACTGAGATCGAGGTGGAGGAAACCAGCCTCACGATCCTCACCGCCAGTGACATGACCCTTCAGGCGGTGGAGGATGTGTTGCGCCAGAAGGCCACCAAGCGCAACCTCTCGCTCAAGATCTTTGATTTCCAGCCCCCCGAGTCCGTGGGTGGCAACCGGGTCAGGCAGGTGGTGAAACTGCGCAGGGGGCTCAGCTCAGAGCTGGCAAAGAGCCTGAGCAAAACCGTGCGCGACGAGCTCAAGAAGGTGAGTGTCTCCATCCAGGGAGACAGCCTGCGGATCACCGGCAAGAACAAGGACGACCTGCAGCAGGCCATCAGCCTGCTCAAAGCCCAGGACGTGGAGGTGCCGCTTCAGTTTGAGAATTACCGCTGAGCCAGTGCAGCCGGCCTGCCCAGCTCCCGGTTGGCGCTTCTGGATCGATAGGGGCGGCACCTTCACCGATGTGGTGGGCCGAAGCCCCAGCGGGGAACTGGTGGTGCGCAAGGTGCTTTCGGTGCAGGCCGATTGCCCTGGAGATCCGGCCGTGCGGGCGATTGGTGCCGTGCTGGGGCTGGCGCCGGGCGGCCCTCTGCCCGAGGGTTTGGTGCAGGAGGTGCGTCTCGGCACCACGGTGGCCACCAATGCCCTGCTGGAGGGGCGTGGTGCTGGCGTGGTGCTGCTGATCAACCGCGGCTTCGCCGACCTGCTCCGCATCGGCGATCAGCACCGCCCCGAGCTATTCGCCCTGGCCATCGAGCGGCCCCAGCCCCTGCGGGTGCGGGTGTTGGAGGTGGAGGGCCGCCTGGCGGCTGACGGCGCCGAGCTCCAGCCACTGCAGCTCTCTGAACAACTGGGCCAGTCGCTGCGCCTTGCCCAGGCCGATGGCTTCACCAGCTGCGCCGTTGCTCTGATGCACAGCACCCGCAATCCCAGCCATGAGCGGAGGCTGGCTGATTGGCTGACGCCCCTGCGGTTTGGGGCGGTGGTGCTCTCCCACCAGCTGAGCAGCCAACCCCGCCTGGTCGCCCGCGGCCAGACCGCCCTGGTGGAGGCGGCTGTGGCACCGGTGCTGCGGGACTATCTCGACCAGGTGGCTCGGGCCCTCGGGCCAGAGGCCAGGTTGCGGGTGATGTGTTCGAGCGGAACCCTCGCGGAGCCTCAGGAGTTGCTCGCCAAGGACACGATCCTCTCCGGCCCCGCCGCTGGCATGGTGGGGGCCGTGGCCGTGGCCCGGCGGGCCCTTGGGCTTGCGCACCTGCCTCCCCAGCCCATCGTTGGCTTCGACATGGGTGGAACCTCCACCGATGTGTTCCATTTCGATGATCGGCGGCGGGATCTGGCCTGGGAGCGCAGCCCCTGCACCGAAATCGTGGGGCTGCAGCTCCAAGCTCCAATGTTGCCAATTCACACGGTGGCAGCCGGAGGGGGGTCGATTCTGCGTTTCGACGGCCAGCGCCTGCAGGTGGGTCCCGCCTCCGCCGGTGCCGATCCGGGGCCGGCTGCCTATCGCCGCGGGGGGCCGGCCACGGTCACCGATGCCAACCTGCTGCTGGGTCGGTTGCCGATTGCTGCCCTGCCTGCGGTGTTCGGTCCGGAGGGGAACCGAAGTGCCGATGCAGGGGCGGCCCGTTGCCGTTTCATCGAGCTGGCCACTGTCATGGGGGAGGCAGCCCCTGGCATCACGCCGGAGCGGGTGGCGGCCGGCGCCCTGCAGATCGCTGTGGAAGCCATGGCAGAGGCCCTGCGCCGGATCTCCATTCAGCGTGGCCATGACCTGCGGGAGGCCCTTTTGGTGGGTTATGGCGGAGCGGGAGGTCAGCACGCCTGCCGCCTGGCCGAGCTGCTGGGCCTGCAGCGGGTGCTGCTCCACCCCCTGGCCGGGGTGCTGTCCGCCTATGGCCTGGGCATGGCAGGGGAGACCAGGCTGCTGGAGTGCTCGCCCCGGCTGCCCCTGCGGCCTTCCTCCCTGCCGGTTCTGCGCCAGCTGGCCGCCGAGCTGGTGGGCGGGGCCCCCCAAGGGCTCAGCCCCGCCGGCGAGTTGCCCCGGGTTGGGGTGCGGCTCGAGATCCGGGTCGCGGGCAGCGAGCAGGGGCTGGAGGTGGGCTGGTCGCTGCAGGGGTCCAGCGATGGGGCTGGGGTGGCTGCATTGCAGGAGGCCTTTGCTGAGATCTATCAGCAGCGCTATGGCTACAGCCCCGATGGCGACGACTGGATCGTGGAGAGGCTGCTGGTGGAGGTGACACCGGAGGGCGCGGTGGCAGGAGCCATGGCGGCGCTGGCCCCCCGGGCGGATAGGCCCGCCGGCGTGGCCCCTTCGGCTGAAACCAGCCCTATGTGGTTGGGGGAGGAGGCCGGCTGGCAGGCGGTGCCCCTCTGGCGGAGGTCCCAGCTTCAGCCTGGTCACCTTCTGGCGGGGCCTGGGCTGGTACTAGATCAGACCAGCACCACCGTGCTGGAGCCCGGCTGGCAGGGGCGGCTGCTGGCTGATGGGGCCCTTCTGCTGGAGCGGCCGGATTCCCCCCCGGCAGGGGCCCGGCTGCCAAGTTTCCTCGCCTCAGGGCCAGCAGACCCCACCCTGCTGGAGCTCTACAACCACCGATTCGCAGCCATTGCCGCCCAGATGGGCGGGCGCCTGCAGCAGAGCGCCCGCTCAGTGAACATCCGCGAGCGACTCGATTTCTCCTGCGCCCTGTTTGATGGTGAAGGACGCCTGGTGGCCAACGCCCCCCACATTCCGGTGCACCTGGGTTCGATGCAAGACAGCGTCGCCAGCCTGCTGGCCGCCATCGCCCGGGGCGAGCACCCACCCCTGGTTCCCGGTGATGTGGTGCTGTCCAACAACCCCTACAACGGCGGCACCCACCTGCCGGATATCACCGCTGTCACGCCGGTGTTTGTCGAGGGGATCCACTCACCCCTGTTCTTTGTGGCCTCCCGTGGCCATCACGCCGATGTGGGGGGGATCACCCCAGGGTCGATGCCGGCCTTCAGCCGCAGCATCGCAGACGAGGGCCTGCTGCTCGAAAATGAACTGTTTATTGCCGCGGGTTGCTTCGATGCGGCGGCCTGGCAGGAACGGGCGGCCGCCGGCCGCCATCCCGTACGCAACCCCAGTCAGTTGATCGCCGATCTCCAGGCCCAGGCTGCGGCCAATCGCCTGGGGGTCGAAGGCCTGCAGCGATTGATTGCCCGCCATGGCCTGGAGGAGGTGCGGGCATATCAGAGCCACGTACTGGCCAACGGGGCGGAGGCGGTGGCCCGGGTGATTGCGGGGCTGGGCAGCGGCCAGGCCCGGGTGGAGCTCGACCATGGCGGCCAGATCAGGGTGGCCGTGCAGATCGATGCTGGGGCACGCCGGGCTCGGGTGGATTTCAGCGGCACCTCCCCCCAGCACGATGGCAATCTCAATGCCCCCCTGGCTGTCACCAAGGCGGTGGTGCTGTATGTGTTCCGCTGCCTGGTGGGGGAGGAGATTCCGCTCAATGCCGGATGCTTTGAGCCCCTGGAGCTGGTGGTGCCCGAGGGCTGCCTGCTCAATCCCCGCCCACCGGCGGCTGTGGTGGCAGGCAATGTGGAGATTTCCCAGGCGGCCACCAATGCCCTGTTCCTGGCGCTTGGGGTGCAGGCGGCGGCCCAGGGCACGATGAACAACCTCAGCTTTGGCAATGCCAAGTGCCAGTACTACGAGACGATCTGCGGCGGCACCGGCGCCGGCCGCAGGCCAGGCGGGGAGCCGTTTGCCGGGGCCTCCGCCGTGCAGAGCCACATGACCAATTCCCGCCTCACCGATCCGGAAATCCTCGAATCGCGCTTTCCGGTGCGGCTCGAGCAGTTTGGGATCCGGGCCGGTTCGGGCGGTGCCGGCCGTTTTCCCGGTGGTGAGGGGGTGGTGCGGCAGCTGCGCTTTCTCGAGCCCATGACCGTGGCGCTGATTTGCGGCTCGCGGCGGGTGGCACCGGTGGGCCTGGCGGGGGGTGAGCCCGGGGCCTGTGGCCGCAACAGCTGGATCGGCGCGGATGGCACCATCCGGGAGCTGGAGGGCTGTTGCGAGCTGCAGCTGCAACCCGGGGAGGCCCTGCGCATCGAAACCCCGGGCGGCGGCGGCTACGGCGCGCCTCCCGAGCTATGAGCTCTGTGGGCATCTGCGGATGGACGCTGGCGCTGGCGGCGACCCTGGCCCAGCCAGCCGCATGGGCCGAGGCGCTGCAGGAGCGCAGCCAGCGCTTCCAGCCCCAGTGGTCGCCCGGAGGCATGGTGGCCAGCCAGGAGCAGGCGGCCTCCAGCGCGGGGGCCGAGATGCTGGCCCGCGGCGGCAACGCGGTGGATGGGGCGGTGGCCACGGCCTTTGCCCTGGCGGTCACCCTGCCCCAGGCGGGCAACCTCGGTGGCGGCGGCTTTCTGGTGCTGTGGCTGCCGGGTCCCTCGCCGGCGGCTGCCCGCGGTTGTTCGGCGGCCGGGGAGATCCGTGTGGGCCGGGGCACTGCGGTGGCCATCAACTTCCGGGAAACCGCTCCCCTGGCGGCCTCGGCTGGGATGTTCCTGGGCCCGGATGGGGAGGTGGATCGCCAGCGGGCCACCCGTAGCCCGCTGAGCGTGGCGGTGCCCGGAACCCCCGCCGGACTGCTGCTCGCCCAGCGCTGCTATGGCCGGCTGCCCAGGGCAACGGTGATGGCACCCGCCATCCGGCTGGCCAGCCGCGGCTTCCCGGTGGGTAAGGAGCTGGCGGATTCCCTGCGGCAGGCGGCGCCGCTGCTGCAGGACGACCCCACTTCCACCGAGCTTTTTCTGGCGCGCCCCCTGCGGCCGGGGACGCTCTGGCGCCAGCCCCTGCTGGCCGCCAGCCTGGAGCGCCTATCCGCTGAGGGAGAACGGGGCTTCTACCGCGGTCCCACTGCCAATGCTTTGGTGGCGTTGATGCGTCAGCGGGACGGGTTGGTTACCCAAGCCGATCTCGATGGCTACCGGGCCCAGCTTGTGCGGCCCCTGCTGGTGCGCTTCCAGGGCCATCCGGTGGTCACCATGCCGCCTCCCAGTGGCGGAGGCGTCACCCTGGTGCAGCTGCTGCAGGTGCTCGAGCCCATGCCCCTGGCCCAGTTGGGTCTTAACAGTGCCGCCAGCCTGCACCGGATGGTGGAGGCGATGAACCTGGCCTACCGCGATCGCAACCACTGGCTGGGCGATCCTGATCAGGTGGCCATTCCCCTGGAGCGGCTGCTGAGCGCAGCCCATGCCAACCGCCAGCGCGCCCTGATCCAGCTGGATCGCCATCGCCCGGCCGCCGAGCTGGCCGCGGCAGGGCCCAGCTCCGGCGGTACCAACACCACACACCTCTCGGTGGCCGACCCCCAGGGCGGCTTGGTGGCTCTCACCACCACGCTCAACTTCGCCTACGGCAGTGGTATCAGCGTGCCGGGTGCCGGCTTCCTGCTCAACAACGAGATGGACGATTTCACCGCCAGGCCCGGCGTGGCCAACGCCTATGGATTGGTGCAGGGAGAGGCCAATGCCATCGCGCCGGGCAAGCGGCCCCTCAGCTCAATGACGCCCACCCTGGTGTTCCGTCCCGACGGTCGCCCCTGGCTGGCCACCGGTAGCCCGGGGGGCAGCCGCATCATCACCACGGTGCTGCAGGTGCTGCTCAACCGGCTGGTGCATGGCTTGAATCTGGCCTCGGCGGTGGCCAGTCCGCGGATCCACTCCCAGCTCTGGCCCGATCAGATCAGCATCGAGGAGGGATTCAGTCCCGACACCCTGCGGCTGCTGGGCGGGCTGGGGCACAGGCTGGTGGTGACTCCAGCCATGGGATCGGCCAACAGCGTGGAGGTGTTGCCTGGGGGCGGCAGCCTCGGGGTGGCGGATCCCCGACGCCTCGATGCCGCCGCCATTGGCAACCTGCAGCTCAAGCGGCCGGCTGGCTCGGGGCGGTGAGCAGGTTGATGGCCGAGAAGCCCAGGCCGATGCCGAACAGCATCCCGATCGCCCAGATGCTGTCGGAGGGCCATTCAGCAATCAACATGCTCCCAAGCACGGCGGTGACGATTCCATCCAGTAGCACCAGGCCCCTGGCTGCTCCCTGGCCGGTGGCGGCTGCAGCCAGTTCCATCACCCCTTCAAAGGCGAGCAGGAAGCCAACGAACAGGGTGAGACTCACTTCGCTGGCGATCGGGAAGACCAGCACCCAGACGCCGCCGCCGAGGTAGAGCAGGCCGGAAAGCAGCCGGAAGATCTTGCCCTTGGTGTCTTCCTCACCGGTGAGACGCAGCAGCTGGGAGACGCCGGCGATCACGGACACCGCACCAACGGCGATGGTGAGCAGGGTTGCCGACACAAAGGGCAGCACGATCGACAGCCCGGCCGCGGCAAACAGCAATGCTGCAGTGACCCAGCGCAGGGTGGGAGAAGCGGGAACCGTCACTGAGGCTAAATAGGAAACGACCACACCCTAATAGCCGGGTCCTGCTGGAACCCACGGTCAGGAAAGTCTCACTGCCGTGTAGCGAACTATCACAGCTTTTGGGTGGCCTGCAGGGCGTACATCAGGGTGAAAGTTCCTCGTGTCTGGTTTAGACGCCATGCTTGAGCTGCTGCCGCCGCTCAACGAGCACAACCTGCCCTGGATGGACACGCTCCATCCGATCGTGGTGCACTTTGTGATCGCCATGGGGCTGATCACCTTTGTATTTGATCTGATCGGTGTGCTGACCCGCAGGTCTGCGCTGTTTGAGGTCAGCTTCTGGAACCTGCTGTTCGCCACCGCCGCCATCTTCGTGGCAATCATCTTCGGCCAGGTGGAGGCGGGGTTGGCTGAGCCCTATGGCGCCTCGCGCGACATTCTCAATCTGCACAGCACGATTGGCTGGTCGCTGGCCGGGGTGTTGTCGCTGATGTCCGGGTGGCGCTACGTGATCCGCAGCAAGGACCCCCAGCAGCTGCCGCTGGCCTTCCTGGGGGCCGGTGGCCTGCTCACGGCCCTGATCGTGGTGCAGGTCACCCTCGGCAACCAGCTGATCTGGGTGTATGGCCTCCATACCGTGCCGGTGGTGCAGGCGATGCGGGCGGGGCTGGTGTGATGGCCTCCTTTATTCCCTCCGATTCGCCGATCGAGCAGCTGGCCGGCGACCTCGGCCCCAACGGCCTGCCCTATGCCCTGCCGATCCACCCCAACCTGGTGCATCTCACGATCGGCCTGTTCGTGATTGCCATCGCCTTCGATATTGCCGGTGCCCTCTATCCGGTGGAGAAGCGGGTGTTCCGCTTCCTGGCTCTGCCGATCACCCGCGGCGGCTTTCACGATGTGGGTTGGTACAACCTGCTGGCCTGCGCCATCGTCACCTTCTTCACGGTGGCGGCCGGTTTCTTCGAGATGCTGCTGGCCGTGCCCCTGCCCGGCGTCACCAGCACCATCGGGCTGCAGAGCATGGAGACGATGCTCTGGCATGGCGTCGGTGGGGTGGTGATCCTGCTGGTGA
>JAYKGS010000078.1:0-4368 GCA_035284945.1 Synechococcus sp. | reverse complement strand
TCCCAGAGGCGGGTTTCCTGCACCACCGGCTCACCGGCCTCATAGGCCTTGATCTGACGCTGGATCTCAAAATCGATCGCCCGCTGGATGGCGGAGAAGGAGTTCATGTTCTTGATCTCCACCTTTGTGCCGAAGGGCGCCTCCGGGCCCCGCCGCACCGAGATGTTCACATCACAGCGCAGCGATCCCTCCTGCATGTTGCCGTCGCTGACGCCCAGATAGCGCATGATCCGGCGGATCTCGGAGGCATATTCGGCGGCCTCCCGGCCGGTGCGCAGATCCGGCTTGCTGACGCTCTCAGCGAGGGCCACGCCGGCGCGGTTGTAGTCCACCAGCGAATGGCTGGAGCCCGCCAGGCGATCGCTGCCGGCATGCACCAGCTTGCCGGCGTCCTCCTCCATGTGCAGGCGCTCGATGCCGATCTTCTTGAAGTAGGTGTCCTTGCCCTTTTCGGCCACTTCCACCTCGATCCAGCCATCTTCAGCGATCGGCTCGTCGTACTGGGAGATCTGGTAGTTCTTGGGGAGGTCGGGATAGAAATATTGCTTGCGATCAAATTTGCTGTGCTCAGCGATGTGCAGATTGAGGGCCATCGCCGCCTTCACCGCATACTCGAGCACCTTCTGATTCAATACCGGCAACGTGCCGGGCAGGCCGCACACCACCGGATCGATGTGGGTGTTGGGGGCATCGCCGAAGGCGGTGGACGCCGACGTGAAGATCTTGCTGGCGGTGCCGAGCTGCACGTGGGTCTCCAGGCCGATCACGGCTTCCCAGGCAGCTTCAGCAACCATCTGTGCTCTCCAAGCGTGACTCGATCCTATGGAACGGCACCGGGCTCAGGCGCCGGGGCCGCCAAACCAGCGGGCTTCAAGCTGATCGAGGGCGGGCTGCTCCCCGCCCTCGCGGGCCTCACGCACGTCCGCCACAGCCAGGCAGGTGGCAAAGAGTTCCTCCAGCAGCTCGGTTTCGGCTGCCGCCAGGGCTTCGACCGCCGCCCCAAACTCCACGGCCGATGGCCGCTCCAACCAGGCCAGCTGGCTGGCCAGTTGCTGGGGGCTGAACGCTTCGGCGGGCTGGAGCTCTCCCTGGCGGCTGCACAGGTAGGTGGCTATCAATTCCTTCTCCCGCTGCTGGAAGAGGCCATCGGCCTGGCCCATGCTCAGCAACACGGTGAGCTCCGCACCCAGCAGGCTGCGCAAGGCATCGAGGCGGCCCGCCCGGCTCTGGGCGTAACGGCTACGGGCCAGGGCCGCAGGATCTGCCACCTGCTCCCCGCTGACCAGGTCAAGGCAGCGTTCGATCCGCTCGGTGGCGAAGTCCTGGAAGCTGCCACTCAGGCTGCAGTGGGCCGAAAACAGGGCCGGATTACCAGCGGCGTCGAGCTGCACTGCCTTGACGGTGATCCTGCGGCTGCTGGCTCTGCCCTCGCCATCTCGATAGAGGATCTCGAGCTCGAGGTGGAGCGGCCAACTGGCCATCGCTGATGGACCTGCATCGGCCTGCCATCATCCCTGAAGCCGCGGGCACCAGCGATGACCGGCTCCTTGAACCGGCCCAGGGGCCGCGAGCAGGTGCTGATCCTGGGCGGCGGCCTGATCGGCCTGGCGATCGCCCACCAGCTGGCCCGCCATGGCCGCGGCGTGCAGGTGCTCAGCAGGCGACGCAGCGAAGCGGCCGGCTTTGTGGCCGCCGGCATGCTCGCCCCCCACGCTGAGGGCCTCAGCGGCGAGCTGCTGGCCCTGGGCCAGGCCAGCCTGGAGCGCATCCCCACCTGGGTGGCCCAGATTGAAGCCGACAGCGGCCTGGCCTGCGGCCTGCGCCCCTGCGGGATTGTGGTGCCCTTTGCCAGCGCCGCTGAGCGAGACGCCTATCCCACCAGCCCCTGGGGCGAACCCCTGGATCGGGCAGCCCTGGAGCGGGAGGTTGCCGGCATCGGCCCGCGCTGGCAAGCGGGGCTGCTATTCGCCCAGGACGGCCAGATCGATAACCGTCGCCAGCTGATGCGGGCCCTGGAGCGGGCCTGCGTAGCTCTGGGGGTGGGCTTTCAGGAGGGGGCCGAGGTGCTGGCCCTCGAGCGCGGCGGCGACGGCACTTTGGTTGGTGTGCGGCTACGCACGGCCGAAGGGGAAGAGCAGCGCCTGCCGGCCGAGCAGGCGGTGTTGGCCTGCGGGGCCTGGAGCGCCCTGCTGCTGCCGGATCTGCCGGTCTTCCCGGTGAAGGGCCAGATGCTGTCGCTGCAGGCACCGCGCCAGGCCTTGCAACGGGTGATCTTCGGCCCCGGCACCTACCTGGTGCCCCGCGCCGACGGGCTGGTGGTGGTGGGGGCGACCAGCGAGCCTGAAGCGGGTTTCAGTGAAGGGCTGACGCCCCTGGGCCAGCGCCAGTTGCAGGAAGGCCTCGAAAACCTGCTGCCATCGGCGGCCAGCTGGCCACCGATGGAGCGCTGGTGGGGCTTCCGCCCCTGCACCCCCGACCAGGGCCCCCTGCTGGGCGAGAGCGGCATCCCAGGCCTATGGCTAGCCACCGGCCACCACCGCAACGGCGTGCTGCTGGCGGCGATCACCGCCGAGCTGCTGGCCTGGGGGGTCAGCGGATCTGCCAAAGCGCAGGTCAGGGCCCTGCTGGGGCCCTGGAGCTGGAGACGGTTCCAGAGCTGAGTTATTCAGGTTGAGGTATTCAGGCTGAGCCCAGCCGGTATTCGTTTACATCTCCATGGGCGCACACAGGTGAGCCAAAGATGGCGCGTGATCCGACGGAGCTGGGGCGGTGTTGGGCGCTGATGTCGCGCACCGCCAGGCGCCAGGCCCTCCACCCGGAACACTACGTCTGAATCGCTCCTGCAGGGGGGTGGAGGGTCATGGTCAAACAGTTAGGGGAGCACCTGTGTAGCCAGCTGCTGCAGGCGCCGATCCGCCGTCAGCAGCGCGGCCGCTTCTCGCCGGGCCAGCGCAAGGTACAGGCAGTCGTAGACGGGATGATCGAGATGGCAGGCCAGGGCCAGCGCTTCCACCTGCAGATGGCGGTCCGGCTCGATCACATCCACCAGCTCCGCAGCCCTGCTCAGGCGCTGCTGCAGGCCTTCGGCAGACAGCTGGCCGGCCCGCTGCAGGCGCCGGAGGGCATTGGCCACCTCAGTGAGCATCAGCTCAGGGGCCAGCACCAGATCGGCATTCAGCAAAGCCTCTTGAAAGGAGTCCGACGGTTCAGCCCCCTCAATGATCCGCACCACAGCGGAAGCATCCAACACGAGGTTGCCCATCTCATCGGTACCGGTCCTGGCGAATCAGCTCCTCCGGGGAGGGATCAAAAGGCCGGTTGCCACGCTCTTGAGCCAGGGCCTGAAGGTCGGCCAGGGCCTGGCGGCGGCGCTCGCGGGGATCGCCGCCGCAGGCCTGTTGCAGATCACTGAGGGCCTGCTGGCTGAGGCTGCGGTGGTGCCGTCGCGCCCTCAGTTGCAAATGCTGGTGCAAGGGATCGGGCAGGTCGCGGATCTGCAGTGTGGCCATGGCCTGAAAGAGCCAATCATTTTCATGCAGTCTACATGCACATTGCATTCAGATCACATCCACAAAGCGCATCTCCATCCTTCGGAACTGCCGCACGCCCGTGGCCAGCAGCTGCGCCACGATCGCCATCAACAGCCAGTAGCCCACCGGGTTGATGCGGAGGCTTTGCTGATGGCGGTGGCGGTGGCGGCCAGGCCATGGGCTGTCAGGTCTTGGTGGCCAGCCATGCCCGAAAGTCACCAGGGGTCAGAATCTGCAGAGGCCGAGCCCCATCCTTGAGGGTCAACAGATCGGCATCGCCCACGTCGGCTTCGCTGATGCCCAGTTCGGCCAACCTGGTGCGCACCGCATCGGCTCCGCCGGGATGCAGCGGGGTGAGCTGGTTCTTGCTGGTGAGCTTGGCGACCACCATGGCAGGAAAGCGGGCGGGAAAGGATTTCTACCTTTAGGGCTTTCAGGAAATCCAGGTCGGGGGGCTTCTGGGCTGCAGCCCGTGCGGGGAGCCTGGCGGCTCAGGGGGGAGCTTCCCCTTGGAGGCTCTTCCGTGATCCCACGGATTTGAGGATGTGGGATCGCCGATAGGGTTGATCGATGGGCTACGTGCACGCCACCATTGAACTGAGCAACCCCAGGGAGCCAGATCTACGGCCGATCTCAGCTGAGGCCTTGGCTGATAGCGGTGCGCTGATGCTCTGTATTCCTCAACATCTGGCCCTGCAGCTCAACCTGCAGCAGGAATCAGAGCGTGAAGTCACCGTTGCCGATGGCCGCTCAATGAAAGTCCCCTATGTGGGGCCCGTAAAAGTGGCCTTCCAGGATCGGATCTGCTTCGTTGGGGCCCTGGTGCTGGGTGACACCG
>JAYKGS010000077.1:0-9169 GCA_035284945.1 Synechococcus sp. | reverse complement strand
GTTGGTCTATGCCACCTGCACCGTTCATCCGGCTGAGAACAGCCAGCTGTTGCAGGCATTCCTAGGCGACCATCCCAGCTGGCACTGCCTGCGGCAGGGGCAGCGCTGGCCCGCTCCCGGCGGTGGCGATGGCTTCTATGCCGCCCTGCTGCAGCCAGTGCCGGCAGGGGCCTAGGGGGGTGTGGGTGCGGCCGCAGGTGGTTGCGGAGCCTCCGGGGCTGGAGCGGGGGGGGTGGCTGGCACTGGGCTCGGCGGGTTGGCCGGTGCCTGGGGCTCCTGCTGCTGGATCGGACCTGCCGCCCCATCCAGACTGGGGCTGGGATCGAGTTCCAGGGGTTGGGGAGCCCGGTAGTAGGGCTGGTCACCGGCGGGCAGATAGGTCGACCTGGCCCGCTCCGGCTGTTTCTTGCCCCCCCGGAAGGTGTCCTGCAGCTCCGGCCTGGGCGGGAACTGGCGCACGGGCAGGTCTTTGGTGATGGGTGCCATGAAGGCCCGCCAGGCGTAGGTGGCCACCACGCTGGTGTCCTTGGTGCCCCTGCTGTCGTCGTAGCCAAGCCACACGCCGGTGGTGAGCTGGGGGATCGAGCCGATGAACCACAGGTCCCGGCCCCCCTCCGAGGTGCCGGTCTTACCTGCCACCGGTCGATTCGGCAGGGCGGCACCGCCGCCGGTGCCCGACTGCACGGCCCGCTGCAGCATCCACATCATCATCGCGGCAATATCGCTGCTCACCGCCCTCTTACCGGGATCGCCATCTACCCGCCGGCTCCATAGCAGCTCGCCATTGGGCCCGAGAATCTCCTCAAACGGAGTCGGTCTGACATAGATGCCGCCATTGTTGACGGCGGCGTAGGCCGCTGTCATATCAAGGATGGTCTGCTCATAGGCGCCCAGGGCCAGCGGGTAGAAGCGCCCCAGTTCACGGGTGATGCCCAGGCTCTTGGCTGTGGCGATCACCTTGTCGAAGCCCAGCTCCTGGAGCAGGGCCACCGCCACCGTGTTGAGCGAGTTCTGCAGGGCCGACACCATCGAAACCGATCCGAAGTAGCGGTTGCCGAAGTTCTTGGGGCAGTAGCCGCGGAAGCAGCGGGCCGAATCGCGCAGCACCCGCTCCGGCACCATCCCCTCCTTCAAGGCGGTGAGATAGACAAACAACTTGAAGGTGGAGCCTGGGGAGCGCAGCGCCTGGGCCGCCCGGTTGAACTGGCTCTCGAGAAAATCGGTGCCGCCCACCATCGCCCTCACCAGGCCGGTGCCGGGCTCCATCGCCACCAGGGCCCCCTCCATATCCCCGCTGGCATAGGTGTTGATTGCCTTCTGTGCCTCTTTCTGCCAGGCCAGGTTGACGCTGCTGCGCACGGTCAGGCCGCCAACTTCCAGCTGCTCGGGGGTGAGCACCTGGGGCAGTTCCTGCTGCACCCAGCTGCTGAAGTAGGGGGCCTGGCTATCCCAATACTTGGGTTCGGCAGGCTTGAGCTGCAGGGGGGAAGCCTCCGCCTGCAGCTGCTCACTGCTGCTGATGAAGCCCGCCTCCTGCATGCGCCGAAGCACCACCGCCCGGCGCTCCAGAGCCAGATCCGGATTAACAAGAGGTGAATACACCGAGGGAGCAGGCGGCAGCCCGGCGATCAGGGCCGCCTCGGCCAGATTGAGCTGGTCGGGACTTTTCGAGAAGTACACCCAGGCCGCATCGGCCACGCCGTAGGCACTGGAGCCCAGATACACCACATTGAGATATTCGGTGAGGATCTGGGCCTTGCTGAGCTGGCGCTCGAGCTTGCCGGCCAGGGCCGCCTCCTTCAGTTTGCGCACCAGGGTGCGGTCCTGGCTGAGGAAAACCGTGCGGGCCAGCTGCTGGGTGATCGTGCTGGCCCCTTCCTCCACCGACCGCTGGCTGATATTGCGCACCAGGGCCCTGCCGATCCCCATCGGGTCAATGCCGTTGTGCTGATAGAAGCGCCGGTCTTCGGCGGCGATGAAAGCCTGCTCCACCAGGGTCGGCAGGGTTTCGGGAGTGAGCTTTTCGCGGGTCACTGGCCCGATCTTGTGCACCACCTGACCATCGGCCGAGAGGATGGTGAGGGTGCCGGGGCGGTTGAAATGGTTGATGCCGCGGGCATCGGGCAGGAGGCTGTCGAGGCTAGCCACCAGGGCGGCCTGGCCGCAGGCCACACCGCCTCCGACCAGGGCGGCCAGGACCCCGACCCTGATCAGGCTGGAGCGGCGGCGGGGCTTGAGAGCCTGACGGGTGGCTGCGCCGCTCACTTCAGCTGACCAGGTAGCCCGAACTGGCCAGGGGGCTGTGGCCGATCGCCAGGGCGGTAACCAGCATCCCCAGCACCAGAAAAGGCTGGGCACTGGCCTGGTATTTGACATCGAAGGCCACCGGATCGCGCAGCAGCCAGATGTCCTGGAAGGTGATCTGGGGAATGATCAACAGCACCAGCAGCACCGCCGCCAGGTGCTGGCCGATGGCGATCAGCACGGCCACCATCGCCAGCTGAAACAGATCGATCATGGCGGCGCTGATCCAGCTGGCCCTGGTGATGCCGAAGGCCACCGGCAGCGACTGCAGGCCCAATGCCCGATCCCCCTCCACGCTCTTGAAGTCGTTGACCACGGCGATGCCCAGGCCCGCCAGCGAGTAGGCGAGGGTGAGCAGGGCGGTGGCCCAGCTGAGCTGGCCGAACAGGGCCTGGCCTGCCCACCAGGGCAGGGCGATGTAGCTGGCTCCGAGGGCGTAGTTGCCCAGCCAGCCGTTCTGCTTGAGCTTCAGGGGCGGAGCTGAATAGATGAAGCTCACAAGCGAGCCGCCCAGGGCCAGCAGCAGGAGCACCGGCGTGCCGTGGCCAGCCCCCAGATCCAGGGCGTAGGCCACCCCCAATCCCGCCAGCAGGAGGATCCATATCTGGGCCCTCACCTGGGCCAGGGGGATCGCCCCTGAGGGGATAGGCCGGTAGGGCTCGTTGATCGCGTCGATCTCGCGGTCGTAGTAGTCGTTGAGGGTCTGGGTGTAGCCAGCCAGCAGGGGCCCGCTCATCAGCATGCAGGCAATCGAGGCGGCCACCTCAGCCAGGGTCCAGTGAAAGTTGCCGGAAGCGGCGGCGCCGCAGATGACTCCCCAGATCAAAGGTATCCACGTCACCGGCTTCATCAGCTGCAACCGGATCTTCCAGATGCTGCTGGTGCCGCTGGCACCCTTCATGCCGAGCAACTGGCGAGCACTGGCGCCGCTGGCCGCTTCGGGGTTGGGGCTGTTGCTCAAGGGCCCGGGCCTCAGGAGAGGGTGATTTCGTCGTCGAAGAACCAGGCGGTCTGGCCACCGCTGAGGGCCACCACCACGCCGATTCCCTTGCCGTCCACGGTACGGAAACCGGTCACGGTGCCGGTGGCGTCAGCCTTGAGGGCGTCGACCATCTGATTGGGGATGCGGTCACGCACCCGGGTGACGCGCACCTTGGAGCCAACGTTGATGATGGCAGCCTGGGACATGGCCGGCGCGACTGGAAAGTGGCGCAACATTAACAGCGCCCCCCGGAGCCTCCCACCCATGGTTGCCAAGCGGATCATCCCCTGCCTCGACGTGGCCGACGGCAGGGTGGTGAAGGGGGTGAACTTCCTGGGTCTGCGCGACGCCGGCGACCCGGTGGAGCTGGCCTGCCGCTACAGCGCCGCGGGGGCCGACGAGCTGGTGTTCCTTGATATCGCCGCCTCCCACCAGGGTCGCGCCACCCTGCTGGAGCTGGTGCGCCGCACCGCCGAGGCCGTCACCATTCCCTTCACGGTGGGGGGCGGCGTCAGCAGCGTGGAGGGCATCACGGCCCTGCTGCGCGCCGGCGCCGACAAGGTGAGCCTCAACTCCGCTGCGGTGCGCGATCCAGAACTGGTGGCTCGCGGCGCCGCGCGCTTCGGCTGCCAGTGCATCGTGGTGGCGATCGACGCCCGCTCCCGCCCCGCCGGCGGCTGGGATGTGTTCGTCAAGGGCGGCCGCGAGAACACCGGCCTCGATGCGCTGGCCTGGGCGCGGCAGGTGGTGGCCCTGGGGGCCGGCGAGATCCTGCTCACCTCGATGGATGGTGACGGCACCCAGACCGGCTACGACCTTGAACTCACCCGCGCCGTGGCCGATGCGGTGGAGGTACCGGTGATCGCCTCTGGCGGGGCCGGCTGCATCGACCACATCGCCCAGGCCCTGGATCCCGGGCCCGGAGGGGGCCATGCTGCCGCAGCCCTGCTGGCCTCCCTGATCCATGACGGAGTGCTGACGCTCGAGCAGATAAAACGTGAGCTGATCGCTCGCCGCCTGCCCATCAGGCCCCTGGCCGGGCCGCCCACGCCCCCCTGTTAACGCTGGTTACATTACGAAAAGGGTTGTTACATCCCCCGACCGCCGTCCCGCCTTGCTCTCCGCCTTGCCAGCCCTCTCCGCTCCCGTGGCCACGGCCCTGGCCCTGGTCATGGTCATGGCCGTGGTCGCCCTGGTGGCCTGGGCGCTGCAGCTTATGCAGGCCGCCAGCGATCGCCGCGAATTCTCGCTGATGCTGGCTGGCTGCATGGTCTGTTCCGCCGCTGTGGGCCTGGCCACGGTGATGGTGCTCACCTTCACCGGGCCCGGCCGCCTGGAGGCCCGTGGCCTGCTGCCGGTGCCGGATGCCGGGGCAGGCATCAGCCTCGACTCGATCCTGCTGCCCTGGGATGGGCAGCTTTAAGCCGGGCAATCCAACCTCTGTTCAGGACCTGTTCGAGCAGATAGCCCCCCGCTACGACCAGCTCAACGACCTGCTCAGCCTCGGACTGCATCGCCTCTGGAAACGTCAGGCCATTGCCTGGCTCCGGCCCCGCCCTGGTCAGCAGCTGCTGGACCTGTGCTGCGGCACCGGCGACCTGGCCATCGCTCTGGCGGCCCGGGTGCGACCAGGCGGCAGCGTGCTGGGCCTCGATGCGGCTGCGGGACCCCTGGCAGTGGCGGCGCGGCGGGCCGCTCTGCAACCGTGGCTGCCGCTTCACTGGCAGCAGGGCGACGCCATGGCAACAGGCTTGGCGAGTGGGAGTTGGGATGGGGCAGTCATCGCCTACGGACTGCGCAACCTGGCCGATCCCGCAGCTGGGCTGCGGGAGCTGAAACGGCTGCTGCGCCCGGCTGCTCGCGCGGCCGTGCTCGATTTCAACAGGCCCGTCGGGCCTGCCAGCTTGGCGGCAGCTGAGTTCCAGCGCCTTTATCTCCGCCGGGTGGTGGTGCCCATTGCCAACCAGTTCGGCATTGAGGAGCACTACGCCTATTTGGAAGAGAGCCTGGCCCGCTTTGCCACCGGCGAGCAGCAGCGGCGACTGGCTCTGGAGGCGGGCTTCAGTGCTGCTCGCCATCGCAGCCTTGCCGGTGGCGTGATGGGCCTGCTGGAGCTGGTGACCTGAAGCCAGGCCCCCTGGCTACTGCGGTGATTAGGCTTAACCCGCTGAGCGGAATCACTCCTGAGGGCTTTGGAACGCTTCCACATCCAGCCCATCATTGATCTGGCTTCCGGGCGCATCTGCGGTGGTGAGGTGCTCTGGCGTCCCAACGATGGCCTGCCCACCGCTGAAGAGATCCGGGCCCTGGAAGAAGATCCGGTGCTGAATATATCCGTCACCCAGGATTCGTTTATTTTTGCCCTGCGAGCCCTCGATTGGATGCCAGCAAACCTGTGGTTATCTGTAAATCTCTCCTGTCAATATATCGGTTCGGGCAAGATGTTTTTCAGACCCATCTCCAAGCAGGTGATGGATCTTGAATGCCTGAGGCGCAGGGTGGGTCGCCGCCTGGTGGTGGAAGTCACCGAGGCCGGGATTGCCGGCGAACATGAGTTGGCTTTCATTCACGAGCTCACCTCCCTGCACACGATCGCAGTGGATGATTTCGGCAGCGGCGATGCTCCCCTCTCCCATATGCTGAATCTCGAGTTCAGCAAGGTCAAGCTGGACCGTTCGATTGTTTCCGGGGTGGATGCCGATTGGTTCCGTCAGAGGTTTGTAAAGTGGCTGGTCGCAGGTTGCCATGCCATTGATGTAGATGTCATCGCTGAGGGAGTGGAAACGGAATCAGAGGCCACTTTTCTCCGCCGCAGCGGGGTAGACCAGGGTCAGGGTTGGCTATGGAGCAAGGCTATGTCTGCCTGCGATTTCGAAAATCTGCTCAGCACTGAGGCAATGAATGTGCCGATCAAAAAAGCAACTCTAGAAACGGAGGAACTAAAACTTAAAGCAGGCTCAAGGCCAGACTGAAGCAATACATAGGCAGGACTATTTATGTCCTAGGAGCGCACGCTGGGCAACTAACTTGTCACTAATTGCTGGCAGAGAGCCTTTTTCAATTCGACTGCAATGAGCTCACATCTTGTTTCACTGTGCAACATGGGCTCAGAACTTCTTACCTCCACCTGAAACTCACTACCGGTGCCATTGTTTACCGATATGGTCACGGTAACTCGGGATGGGAGGGGCAATCTGGCCCTTTCTTTATCCCTTGCAAAGATCAGGAAATCGCTAGTTTGCTCCGGATCTATATGAAGGCCCAGGCAGTCAACCAGAAAATGCATGCGTTCAAGTAGATCTGTATGATTTGACTCCACAATCCACCTAAAAAGCGCCAACTTTCTTTACTATTTTCTCCATACTAATTGGCCCTTCCCCCCTCCGGCCGTATCAGTAGCTACGTCCCAGGCCAACCCCCCTTAACCACCCCCCTTAACCAGCCCGTGCACTTCCAGGACATCACCGCCACCTTGAACAACTTCTGGGCCGAGCGCGGCTGCTTGATCCTGCAGCCCTACGACACCGAAAAGGGTGCAGGCACCATGAGCCCCCACACGGTACTCAGGGCAATCGGGCCGGAGCCGTGGGCCGTGGCCTACCCCGAACCCTGCCGCCGTCCAACGGATGGCCGCTACGGCGACAACCCCAACCGAGCCCAGCACTACTTCCAATACCAGGTGTTGATCAAGCCCAGCCCCGACGGCATCCAGGAGACCTACCTGGACTCGCTTGAAGCCCTCGGCATCCGCGGCTGCGACCACGACATCCGCTTTGTGGAGGACAACTGGGAGTCACCGACCCTGGGGGCCTGGGGGGTGGGCTGGGAAGTGTGGCTTGACGGCATGGAGGTGACCCAGTTCACCTACTTCCAACAGTGCGGCGGAATCGACTGCCGACCCGTGTCGATCGAAATCACCTATGGGCTGGAGCGTCTGGCCATGTATCTGCAGGACGTGGAAAGCATCTGGGAGCTCTCCTGGGACGGGAAACTCTCCTATGGCGATATCTGGCTGCCCTTTGAACAGGGCCAGTGCAGGTACAACTTCGAGGCCGCCAACCCGGAGCGGCTCCAGCAGCTGTTCTCCATCTACGAGGCCGAGGCTGCCGATCTGGTGGCCAGGCAGCTTCCTGCTCCAGCACTGGATTTCGTGCTCAAGTGCAGCCACACCTTCAATCTGCTCGAGGCTCGCGGTGTGATCTCGGTCACCGAGCGCACTGCCACCATCGGCCGCATCCGCACCCTGGCCCGCCAGGTGGCGGAGTCCTGGCTGGCCGAGCGCCAGGCCCAGGGCTTCCCGCTCCTTCAGCGCCAGCCTGAGCCAGTAACGCCTTGAAACCCCTGATACGGCGAGGCCTGTTGCTGATGGTGATAGCGGGCGGCAGCTTTCAGCTGGGTCGCCTGAGTGAGCGGGCGGTGTGGCCCTGTCGGCTGCGGCCGGCGGCTGCGCTGCTGGCCCCCCTTTTGGGTCAGCAGATGCCCAGTCGCCAGGCCTGCGATCTGCTGCTGAAGATTCCCAGTCTCTAGGGGGGTGGGAACCCTGTCTGCCTAACCGACCGTGGGGGCAGTTGTGGCAAGCGGCAGCGGGGGCAGGCTGAAACCGCTGATCTGGGCCGCGGTGCTGGCCCTGCTGTTGCTTAGGGTCGTGCTGGCTGCCTCCGGGCCGGTTCAGCCCGCAGCCGGAGACCCAGCGGAGCGACTGGGGGCTGGCAGCGGCGCAGTGCTTCCGCTGGAGCTCAAGGGCACCCTGCTGGGGGATCCGCACCCAGCCGTTGACTCGGGCAGCTGCCGTGCCCTGCTGGAGCTGCCTGTGGGGCGCACCGAGCTGCGCTTCCGAACCTGTCCACCCCTCCAGGGGGGCTGGCGCCTGCGGGTGCGGGGCCAGCTGCGCCGGCCCCTGGCCTCGCCCCATCACCTCCTGGCAGCCCCTGCAGAGCGGCTGGCTCGCCAGGGCACCTTCAGCCAGCTGCAGGTGCAGGACTTCAATGTGCTGGAGCGGCCCGCCACGCCGGTGGCCGATCTGCGCCGTCGCATGGCCCAGGCCCTGGTGCGGCAGGCAGGCCCCGACCGCGGCGGGGTGCTGGCGGCCCTGGTGCTGGGCAGTGCGGTGGTGCCGGTGCCGGCCGAGCTGCGCGAGGCCTTCCGGGCGTCGGGCCTCTCCCATGCCCTGGCGGCCTCGGGCTTCCATCTCTCGGTGTTGCTGGGTGTGGTGCTGCCCCTTGGCGCCCGCTTGCCCCAGCCGGCGCGACTGGGCCTGGCGGCAGCAGCGATGGGTCTGTTCGTGTTGCTGGCCGGGCCCCAGCCATCGGTGTTGCGGGCGGTGCTGATGGGGGCGCTGGCCCTGGCGGTGCTCGAGAGTGGCCACCGCAGTCGGCCCCTGGGAATCCTGGCCGCCAGTGCCCTGGCCCTACTGCTAGCCCGGCCCGATTGGCTCTTGGACGTTGGTTTTCAGCTGAGTGTGGTGGCCACCGCAGCCCTGGTGCTTTCGGCCCGGCCGCTGGAGCTGGGTCTGCGCCGTTGGCTGCCCGGCTGGCTTCCAGGCTGGTTGGCAGCGGCCACCGCGGTGCCCCTGGCGGCCTCGCTGTACACCCTGCCGCTGCAGCTGTTGCACTTCGGCGTGGTGCCTGTCTATGCGGTGCCCGCCAACCTGGTGGTGGCGCCGCTGCTGACACCCCTCACCCTGGGGGCCATGGCCCTGGCCTGTCTGGCCGTGTTTTTGCCACCGTTGCTGCCCTTGGCCACCGTGCCCGTCGACTGGCTGTGCCGGCTGTTGGTGCTGGTGGTGCAGGCCTTTGCTGAGCTGCCCATGGCCCAGTGGCAACTGGGCCGGCCGACGCCCGTTTTGGTGCTGCTGCTCAGCCTGGCCCTGTTGGCCCTGGTTCT
>JAYKGS010000076.1:0-2778 GCA_035284945.1 Synechococcus sp. | reverse complement strand
AGTGATGGGCGCGGAACTAGGCCGCCGATTCTTTGGTGCCCCCCTGCCCCGCAGCCAGGCCGAGGCTGAAAAGCTGCCCAGTTATGCCGCCCTGCCGATTCTCTCGTCCGATGCCCTTTCGTCGGTGGCCTACGCCACCGAGGCGGCGCTCGGGGTTCTGGTGCTGGCGGGCAGCGGCGCCCTGCGGCTGTCCCTGCCGATCACGGCGGCGATCGTGGTGCTCATCGCCATTGTGGTGTTCTCCTATCGCCAGACGATTGGGGCCTACCCCCAGGGCGGTGGTGCCTATGTGGTGGGCCGGGAGAATCTCGGCATCTGGGCGGCGTTGCTGGCTGCCGCTTCCCTTCTGATCGATTACGTGCTCACCGCGGCGGTGAGCCTGATGGCCGGAACCCAGGCCCTTACTTCACTGGTGCCGGCCCTGCTGCCCTGGGAAGTGGCCATCGCCCTGGCCCTGCTCGCCCTGGTGGGCTGGGCCAACCTGCGTGGCGTGCGCGAATCAGGGCGGCTGTTTGCCCTGCCCACCTACTCCTTCGTGCTGATGGTGGCGGTGCTGGCAGTGGCGGGTGTGTCCAACCTGATCTTCTCCCATGGTTTCCAGCCCGATCCGCCCCCAGCGGTGGCCATGGTGGAGCCCCTTGGCCTGTTTCTGATCCTGCGGGCGTTCAGCTCCGGTTGCTCTGCCATGACCGGCATAGAGGCAATCGCCAATGGGGTACAGGTGTTTCGAGAGCCCTCTGCCCAGCGGGCTCGCAGCACTCTGGTGGTGATGGGGGCCCTGCTGGCAGTGATGTTTCTGGCGGTGAGCGGCCTGGGCTTCATGTACGGAATCGCCCCCCATCCCGATATCACGGTGCTTGCCCAGATCGGCCAGCGCCTGTTCGGCCCGGGTAACCCCCTGTACTGGTTGCTGCAGGTCACCACCCTGCTGATCCTGATGCTGGCCGCAAACACCGCCTTCGCGGATTTCCCTCGCCTCTCGGCCCTGTTGGCCCGGGATAACTTCCTGCCACGCCAGATGGCCTGGGTGGGGGATCGTCTGGTGTTCCAGAACGGCATCCTGGCCCTGGTGCTGGCCACTGCCGTGATCGTTCTGGTGAGCAGGGGAGATACCACCGTGGCAGTGAATCTGTATGCCCTCGGGGTGTTTCTGGCCTTCACCATTTCCCAGGCCGGCATGGTGGTGCATGGCTGGCGAGAGCGCTCCAGCCACTGGCAGGGTCGGGTTCTGATAAACGGGGTAGGGGCTTTCTGCACCCTGCTTGTGCTGCTGGTGATAGGCATCAGCAAGTTCGCTGAGGGGGCCTGGACGGTGGTGATCGCCATTCCCCTGCTGGTGCTGCTGCTGGCCCGCATCCGCCAGCGTTACCGCCGGGTTTATGCCGCGATCAGCCTGCCTGCCGGAGCGCGTCAACCGCTGAGCATCCCGCCAAGGCATGAACCGATCGGCAACCGCAGCATTGTCTGGCTGCGCAGTTTCACCCAGCCGGGGCTCGAGGCCTTGCGTTATGCCACCGCCATTTCAGACAGGGTGGACGCCCTCTGGGTGCTGCAGAGCGGTGACGACAGCGAGCGGATCCGGGCCGACTGGAGCGAATTGGTGGGCAGCGATCCCGCCATCCAGCTCACGCTGCTGGAGAGTCCCTATGCCTCCGAGATTGCCCCCTTCGTCAATTTCGTGGAAGTAGAGGAAAGCCGCTATCCAGGCCAGCTGACCATCGTGATGCCGATGGCGATTCCCCGTTACTGGCTGGACAGTCTGCTCCTGAACCAGCATGGCATCAGCCTGCGTCGTGCCCTCGATGCACACCAAAGCCGGGTTTATACATTGGTGCGCTACTACCTGCCGGCCTGATGAATTCAGCCGGGGTGTGATGCTTTTCCATCCAGGTTTCCGGAATCGGATGGGTGCGCGATCTGGGCAATCCCCAGATCGGCGTGCCGCTGCCGGTGGTGCAGCACGAGTGTGACCATCTAGACGGGGTGCTGTTCCCCGACCGTCTCAGCGACCCCACAGCCTTCGGCTTCATTCCGGAGCTGGAAGCGGCCGGGCTGATTCCGGCGGTTCCGGGCTAGGGCCGTTCCGTCTGGGTCCGACCTGTTCTGGCCTTTTTCACTCCAGCAGCCGCTCCAGCACCCTCGCCACCGAGCGCACTGCAGCGAGGGCGGTGGCGTATGCCATGCGCATCGGCCCGATCAGGGCCACCTGGCCCACGCCGCCATCGCCGCTGCGGTAGTCGGCCTGCACCACGGCGCACTGGTGCAGAGCCAGGTGTGGATGTTCCGCTCCGATCCAGATGCCTGGCTGGGGCAGCAGCTGGTGGGGTGAATCTTCCACCAGCTCCACCAGGGGACGCAGGCTCAGGGTCTGGCTGAATTCCGGCTGGGCCAGCAGGCCGGCCAGGCCCATGCTCAGGGCACCATCGCCTTCCAGCTGGCGGGATTGACCATGGCTGGCCAGGGCCTGACGCAAGGCAGCACCACTGCTGCTCAACTGGGAGGGCAGGGTTGCCCAGTCAATCTGCCCTTGCTCCAGCTGGCTGCCCACCCATCGCTCCAGCGGTGCCAGCTCCATCTCGGCCTGGGCGGGCAACCGCAGGTTGAGACTGGTGGCGGTTGCGCCCCCCTCCACCAGAAACACCAGCAGGCGCTCGCCGCTGGCCACCAGCCGCAGGGCCTGAAGCTGGGATTGTTTCCTCTGGGGCCGGGTGATCAGGCTGAGCAGGCCGGTGAGGTCGGCCAGACGGCGGCAGAGATGAAGCAGCAGGTCGTCCAGCG
>JAYKGS010000075.1:0-2500 GCA_035284945.1 Synechococcus sp. | reverse complement strand
AGTGCATCACGCATGCCAAAGAAAGCATGGGCTTTGCGAACAGGCGACATGGGCTGAAAATCAACCAAAAAATCCAGATCACTTAAGCCAGGTCGATAATCTGGCCTCAGCACTGAACCAAACACATACAGGCGATCAACCCCATGCTGCTTGCAGAGCTCGGCGATGGCGGGTTGATGCCGCTCAATCAACGGGAGCATAGGGAGAGAGGCAGCGCTCATGCAATTCTGCACCCTGTTCCCCCTGCGCAAAGGCATTCGCCCCCCAACTGAGACCAGCCCTCAACGCCGCAGCTGACGGGAATCGACCAGCAACTGGCTGCGGCGAGCCTTGGCTTGGCGCAATAGCTCACGGGCATCGCGCAGATAGGAATCCACGTAGCCGAGCGTGTAACGCTCTAGATCAGCGATTGCATCCTTCACCAGGCTGAGGCAGTGGTAGAGCGCGAGGCTGAAGCTCTCAACCCCCACCGGACAGGAGCGGGAGCGGTACAGAGCTTCCACCTTGGCCAGGCGCGCCTGACTGGCCTCCAGGAAACTGCAAAACGCCTCCATCAAGGCATCGTCGTAGGGGTCGGCCGCCAGCGCCTTGAGTTGGGCCGGGAAGGCGTTGATCACCTGAGCGAGGAGTCGATCACTCGGAGCCACCACGAGCTGGAGCCAAGCAAGCAGATCCTGCTCAGTGGCCGTTGCCGTAGGGGCAGCGGCAGATTTGCCTGGCTCCTTGACCCTTTGACGGGGCGTGGTGGTGCCGCTGGTGTGTTCAATGCGGCTGCGGCGCTCGCTGTTGCGGAGCACCTCCCAGGCCGCATTGAGCTCCAGGATCGTGCTGGCGTCGCCACCGGCATCGGGGTGGTGCTGCTTGACCAGGGCGCGATAGGCGGCCTTGATTTCGGCCGCACTGGCGGCGGGCGAAACCCCCAGCACGCGATAGGGATCGGCGGCGGCCAGAGCGGGCTCCTCCAGAAACAACCACCATAAAAAACCCCGGCGTGAGCCGGGGTTGGTTGAGGGGTGTGGTGAGAAGTGGAGGGAAAAGGAACCGGAGATGTGTGAGGAGTCCGGCCCCAGGTGTTCTGAGGATCAGAACTTGAAGGTGGTCTTCAGGACGGCACCGAAGGAGTCTTCAACTGTATCCGCACCAACATCAAACCCACCATTTTGAATCCAGAAAATGGCTGGTGTCACGCTGATATTGTCGGTTACCTGGAACTTGTACCAAGCTTCGAGACCGAAGTTTTCGAGAACACTGTTGTTATCACCCAGGCCAATACCAAAGGCATTGCCCTTCATGAATACATCAGTCCACTGCAGTCCAACCATCCAAGTCCAGATGTCGTCGTCGGTATTGGTATTGCCATTTAGCTGGGTGGCACCAAAACCAGCACTTATGGAGGGGATCCAACCTGATTCTTCAGGCTGCCAATAGGCACTGAAACCATAGTTGTTTTGACCATTCACAATATAAGTATATGCTTGCAAGGGCAAAACACTTAGGCCGCCAAGGTTAGTAGCAGCTTCGGTATAGTTATAGACAAAAGCAGCTCCCCAGTTGTTGCCGGCATAGCCAGCCTGGAAAGTTGTGATACTTCCGTCACCAAAACCACCTCCGACATCAACTCCAGCGTTGAGCGGGTCGGCCTGGTAGCTGTAAGGTGCTACGAATTCGTTAGAGAGGTAGCTCAGGCTGAGGCTGAAGCCATTCTTTTCATACCAAATACCGCCACCGGCACCCAGGGCGTAGCTGTAGGCATTGTTTGCACCAGCGGTGGTGAAGCGATCCAAGATTGAATCAGAGGGATACACACTAGGCCACATGGCCAACATGTCAGCCTGGCCCACTTTGGCACCGAAGGTACCGGTGAAGTTTTCACCGATCGGGAACTGATAGAAGAGACGGTCGATCGAAACGGCATCGTTACCGTTACCTTCCTGCTGGAAGTAGCTCTCCATCAGGGCAGAACCACCCCCGCCGAACACGGAGCTACCCGCATTGCCGGAGCGCAGGGTTGTGCGCAGCAGATCCTTGCCGGTGAAGCTTGTGTCAAGCATTAACTTGACATCGTAGTTGAACGAAACTCGCTCAGCCTGCACAGCGGCAATGCCAGTGTTATTAGCCCCAAGTCCGTTGGCAAGCTGGTTAGCAATAACACCGACTGTGCCGTTGTTAGCGCCACCGATGGTCATCGTGGCGATGCCCTTCAGTTTGGTGGTGGTGGAGAACTGGTTAGCTTCCAATTCGCCCACTTTGGCCTCGAGGCCATCCACGCGACCCTTGAGGATGGCGAGTTCCTTCTCGAACTCGGCCATCAGCTTCTTGAGCTCGTCGGTCACTTCGGTGACGCGGTCGAGACAGGCGTTGAGCAGGGCAGCGGCTTCAAAGCGGGTCATCGCCTTGCCACCCTTGTAGGTGCCATCGGGATAGCCAGCCACGCAGCCGTAGCGCTCGATCAGGTTGGACAGAGCCTGGTAGGCCCAGTCGGTGGGCTTGACGTCGGAAA
>JAYKGS010000074.1:0-13260 GCA_035284945.1 Synechococcus sp. | reverse complement strand
GCCGCCGCTACGGGCGAGCAGCTCAGCGGCGACCCGCTGATGCGGCCAGGCCAGATCGCGGCCGCCACCAGCCGCGATCACAAGCGAATAAGCACAGCCTGAGCGTGGTTCGAGTGAATGACAAATAACCATGGAATCAGCTGCCAAAAATGACAACTGATCGGGGCATCACAACCGCTCAGAGATACGCGGCTTTGATGGCGAGATCAGGGGATGAGATTGCCGCAGGCGATGGGCTCAGGGCCTTTGGCGCAGTCCTTATTCTACCAGTACAGATGCACTCTGGAGGCAGCAGAGCCACTGCGATGCAATGGATCTACGAAAAGCTGGGCTCCATAGAGGAGCCCCGGCTCGCTGAGAATCAAGACCATCAGATCTGGGCCGAATCAACCCGCCCCCGCCGCGCAGCTGCGAGAGAATCGCTGGGGCCCCTATGGCAGCTACCGCCGGTGAGCAGCCCTTTGGCCACCGCAGCCGCGGGAGAGCAGCACGGCAAGCGTGACCTTCGCCACCCATCCCGGCGGCGGCGAGGAGCAAGGCCAACATGCGAGCGCAAGGGTCGGTGACCGCTTAGCGGCCTCACCGACTCGCGCAGCCCTTGCGCCGCATGGCACCATCGCGCCCCGCTGCCGGGTGGGGACTTCAGTGCCCGAGATCCAATCGCTGGAAGAGCTTCAGAGATTGGAGGGAAGACGTTCCGCTAAGAGCCTGGAGGCGCCTGCCGCTCAGCGCCCAGAGGCCCCCGCAACAGGCGATTTCGCAATCAATCGAGTGCCAAGAGGGCCTGGGAGAGGGGGCCCCGGATGGCCGGCCATCTCACATGCCATCTCACATGGCCCTTGGCCAATCCCTGAAAAGTAAGTCGGGGCGACAGGATTCGAACCTGCGACCTAGTGCTCCCAAAGCACCCGCGCTACCAAGCTGCGCCACGCCCCGCTTGGGCGGATCATAGGATTCAGCTGAATGAAGCTCCCACCGGGGGGCATTGTGGTGGCTCCGGTTTTCCGGCCGCCACGGGCTGGAATTGCTTTGATGTATCAGAAGCCATCCTGCCTGAGGCCATTGAGGTCGCGGCGTGGGGTTGGGGAAGGCTGGCCTTTGGTGCTGCATGCCTTGGCCGCATTAACCATCAGCCTGCAACCCGCCAGGACCCTGGCCCAGACCTCGCTTGATGGGCTGCTGGAGCCGCTGCGCCAGCGCCACGGGCTGCCCGCTCTGGCGGCGGCGGTGGTGAGCAGGGGGGAAGTGGTGGCAATCGGTGCGGTGGGTCGCCGCCGGATTGATGCAGCCATCCCCGTCACAGTGCATGACCGTTTCCACCTCGGCTCCTGCACCAAGGCGATGACCGCGCTGCTGGCGGCGATCGCCGTGGAGAAGGGACTGCTGCGCTGGGACACGACACTGGCCGAGCTGTTCCCCCAGCTGCGGGCCACGCTGGCCCCAGCGATGGCTGGTGTGACCGTGCGCCAGCTGCTCAGCCACAGCAGCGGCATTGGTGACGATGCCCTGCCGGAGGCGGTGCGGCAGACCTTGGAGAACGGCAACGCCAACCTCGATGACCTGCGCCTGGAGATGGTGAAAACCTTCCTGCGACAGCCCCTGAACAGCCCGCCCGGCGAGCGCTTTCTCTACGGCAACGCCAACTACATCCTGGTAGGAGCGGCCCTGGAGCGGCTGCACAAGCGCACCTGGGAGGAGCTGATCCAGGAGCAGATCTTCCAGCCCCTGGCCCTGGCTGGGGCTGGACTGGGCCCCCAGAGCAGGGTGGGACGCACCGATGCGCCCCTTGGCCATCAAGTAGAGCAGGGCAGGCTGCAGCCGCTGCTGGCGGGCCCCAATGGCGACAACCCCTTGGTGCTCGGGCCGGCGGGCACGGTCCACATGGGCCTGCTCGGTGCGGCTCGCTGGGCCGGTTGGACGGCGGGCCAGGGACGCCGGGGCCCGGCGCTGGTGTCGCCTGAAACCCTGCGGCTGCTCCACACGCCGGTGATTGCCACCGATCCGGCTGATCCGGCCGAGGGGAGCTATGCCCTGGGTTGGATTGTGATCAGGCCTGCCTGGGCTTCTGGCCCGTTGTTGATGCATGCGGGCTCCAATAACAGAAACCTTGCCCACCTCTGGGTGGACCCCCGCCGTGATCTGGCCTTGGTGCTGTTGACCAACGTGGCGGGTCCCGAGGCGACCAGGGCCCTCGAAACCCTGGCGCCGCTGCTGCACGCCAGCCCACACCACCAGCCCCCATGCGGCGCCGAAAACCGTTGCCGACTTGAAAGGGCAGCAGATCTGCACTAGTACAGGTGTACGCAAGTCCACCGTTTGTGTCCGATGCCCGTCTGCTCCCCCTACGCCGTCTTCCGAGCTGAGGAATGGCTCCCCCGCCCGGCCACTCCAATCTCCGCCATGCCAATCACTGCCATGGCCGGCAGCAGGCAAGCGGCGGGCCGGTGGCGGCGTACCGCCGGCCCGCGCAAGAAGGCAGGGGCCGCCCCCTGCTGCTCACTACAGATACAGGGCGAGCTGTTTGGCTCCCTGCCACTTGATTGACCATTCAGTCGGTCAGAGCAATGCAGTCGATCTCCACCCGCGCCCCTTTGGGGAGGGCCGCAACCTGCACGCAGGCCCGGGCGGGCGCAACCATTTCGCCCTGCCCCCCACTGCCGAACATCTCGGCGTAGACACCGTTCACGAGGGCGAAATCAGCCAGATCGGCCAGGAAAACAGTGGTGCGCAGCACCTGCCGAGGGCTGCTGCCTCCGGCTTGCAGCACCGCCTCGAGGTTGCTGAGCACCTGGCGGGTTTCGAGCTCCACATCACCAGCCCCCACCATGGCCCCCGTCGCCGGATCCAAGGCGATCTGCCCGGAGCAGTACAGCACCCCGCCAGCCTTGACCGCCTGGCTGTAGGGCCCCACGGGGGCCGGAGCGGCGGCGGTTAAAACGGCTTCCGGCTGCAGTTCCCGACTCGTCACCAGGTCGTCACCAGGTAAGGATGGGAATTGAGCTTATGGCCCCTGCCGATCGCCAGCACCCTTGCCGAGCTATGGCCACCCGAGTTGCCGCTGCGCGAGCACGTGCAGCTCAGGGGGATCTGGCACCGTTACCCCAACGCCGCACCGGAGGAGTGGAGTCTTGAGGGAATCGATCTGGCCCTGCACCAGGGTGAACTGGTGGGGCTTCTCGGCCCCTCCGGCTGCGGCAAGACAACCCTGCTGCGGCTGATCGCCGGCTTTGAGCGACCCGAGCGGGGTTCGGTGCTGATCGACGGCCGCCCTGTGGCCGGAGAGGGTCGCTGGCTGCCACCCGAGCGCCGCGGGGTGGGCATGGTGTTTCAGGACTACGCCCTCTTCCCCCACCTCAATGCCTGGCAGAACGCCTGCTTCGGGCTGGTGAGGGGACAGGACACAAGCCGGGCCAGCTGGCTGCTGGAGCTGCTCGGGCTCAAGGGTCTGGAGCGCCGCTACCCCCATGAGCTCTCCGGCGGCCAGCGCCAGCGGCTCGCCCTGGCCCGGGCCCTAGCCCCTGGCCCCTCGGTGGTGCTCCTGGATGAACCCTTCTCAAACCTGGACGTAGAAGTGCGCCTCCGGCTGCGCAGCGAGCTGCCGGCCGTGCTCTCCCGCTGCGGCGCCAGCGGCCTGATCGTCACCCACGACCCCGAGGAGGCCCTGGCGATCTGCGACAGGGTGGCCGTTCTGCGGCAGGGGATGCTGCACCAGTGCGCCAGCCCCCTGCGGTTGGTGCAACAGCCCGCCACCGCCTTTGTGGGGCGATTCGTTCTACAGGGCAACCTGTTGCCGGCCCAACTCAAGGGCGAGCGGATCGAAACCCAGCTCGGCTGTCTGGACTGCCGACCAGCACCGCTGAAGCCAGCCGGCAGTGGCCCCCAGGAGGTGCTGGTGAGCCCGGATGCAATCGAGCTCCAGCTCGATTCCAAGGGGGAAGCGTGGCTTCAGGGCCGGGAATTTCTGGGTCGGGAGTGGCTTTATCAGGTGCAGCTGGGCGACCTCAAACTGAGACTACGACTCCCCCTGGAGGCCGAATACGGCCGGGGCCAGCGCTGCCAGCTGCGGCTGCGGCCCGGCTCCCCGGGGATCCTCTTCCCATCCCGCCAGCCCCTCGTGGCCCTGGGCTGAATCCGGCTGGCCCTAGCCCTGCCAGTGGTCCTTGCTGCGGCGCAGGGCGGCCAGCTGCTGCGGACCGGTGGCGCGCACAAACAGGTTGGTGGCCCGCTCCAGCCCGATCGAGCTGGGAATAGTGGCGTCCCCCCGGGCGCGGGTGGCGCGCACCGCCTCCAGCCGCTCGCGGATCGCCCCCGCGGCGCTGTCGCCGGGATCGACGGTGGCGGCAGCCCAGCGCAGGTTTGCTTCGGTGTACTCGTGGGCACACCACACCCGGGTGGCAGGAGGGAGCTCGGCCAGGCGCTGCAGCGAGGCCCGCATCTGGGCCGCACTGCCTTCAAACAGGCGTCCGCAACCTCCGGCAAACAGGGTGTCGCCGCAGAAGAGGTGCCCGGAAGCCGGCAGGTAATAGGCGAGATGGGCGCGGGTATGGCCTGGCACATCGATCACCTGCACCGGCTCCCCCAGGAGCTCAAAGCGGTCACCACCGGCCAGGCCCCTGGTCTGCAGGGGAATGCGCGCCCGGTCCTGGCGGCTGGCCAGCACCGCCGCAGCGGGCCAGCGGCGCAGAAGACCAGGCGCACCGCCGATGTGGTCGCTGTGGTGGTGGGTGTGCAGGATCGCGACCAGCTCCAGGCCTTGGCGCTCCAGCAAGGCGATCACCGGTTCGGCAAGGGCCGGATCCACGGCCGCTGCCAGGCCGTCGCGGTGCAGTACGAACACGTAGTTGTCGCGCAGTACGGGGATCAGTTCAACGCTGAGTTGCTGCATCGTTAAAGTCCAACCTGCGGCGCCTAACCATGATCACCGTCGCCCTTGCCAAAGGCGCGCTCCTGAAGGATTCGGTGGCCCGCTTCGCCGCCGCAGGCTTCGACTTCTCAGCCCTGCTGAACCCGGAAAACCGCCAGTTGATGGTGCCCAGTGCCTGCGGCCAGGCCAGGGCACTGCTGGTGCGCAACTCCGATGTGCCGGTGTATGTGGCCTACGGACAGGCCCAGCTGGGCGTGGTGGGCTACGACGTGATCCGCGAGCACCAGCTGCCGGTGGCCCAGCTGCTCGACCTCGGCTTCGGCGGCTGCCGCATGAGCGTGGCCGTCAAGGCCAGCAGCGGCTACCGGCGGGCGGTTGACCTGCCCGCCCACTGCCGGGTGGCCAGCAAGTTCACCAGCTGCGCCCAGTCCTTCTTCAATGCCCTTGACCTGCCAGTGGAACTGATCCATCTGGCCGGCTCGGTGGAACTGGGGCCGATCACCGGCATGAGTGAAGCCATCGTCGACCTGGTGGCCACCGGTCGCACCCTCGAGGAGAACGGCCTGATTGCGATCGAGGATCTGTTTCACAGCACCGCCCGGCTGGTGGGCCATCCCCTGGCCCTGCGGCTCGACGACGGTCCCCTGCGCAGGATTGTCGAACGGCTCGGCTTGGCCGTGCCCCAGCGGAGCCGCTGATGGCCCGCCTTGATCGGCAGCGGCTGGCCCGCCTGCTGCCCTACCTGGGCAGGGATCGCCGCCGCCTCTGCCTCACCCTGCTGCTGCTGCTGCCAGTGGCCCTGGCCGCGGCGGTGCAACCCCTGCTGGTCGGCCAGGCGATCGCCGTCCTGCGGCAGGAGCCCACCATGGCCTGGCTCGAAGGGATGCCCGTGGCCGCCGCCCTGCGCCTGCTGGTGCTGCTCCTGCTGCTGGCCGTGCTGCTGCGGCTGGGGCTGCAGGGCATCCAGAGCTTCAACGTGCAGGCCGTCGGCCAGCGGCTCACGGCCCGGATTCGCGACGACCTGTTCAACCATGCGATGGCCCTGTCGCTGCGCTTCCACGACCGCACCCCCGTAGGCAAGCTGCTCACCCGGCTCACCAGTGATGTGGACGCCCTCGCCGAGGTGTTCGGCAGTGGGGCCGTGGGCGTGCTGGCCGACCTGGTGACCCTGGTGGTGATCGCGATCACGATGATCTCGATCGAGTGGCGCCTGGGCCTGCTGCTGCTGGTGGGCCAGGTGCCGGTGGTGCTGGGCATTCTCTGGCTGCAGGGGCGCTATCGCCAGGCCAACTACCGGGTGAGGGAGGAGCTCAGCCAACTCAACGCCGACCTCCAGGAGAACCTCCAGGGCCTGGAGGTGGTGCAGATGTTCCGGCGCGAGGCCGCCAACAGTGCCCGATTCGCCCGGGTGACCGACGCCTACAGGGAAGCCGTCACCGGCACGATCCTCTATGAGAGCTCCATCTCGGCCTTCATCGAGTGGGTGGCCCTGGGCGCCATTGCCCTGGTGCTGGCCCTGGGCGGCTGGATGGTGCTCGGCGGTGCCATGGGGCTCGGCACGCTCACCAGCTTCATTCTCTATTCCCAACGGCTGTTCGATCCCCTGCGCCAGCTGGCTGAGCGCTTCACCCAGATCCAGGGCGGACTCACCGCCGTCGAGCGAATCGGCGAACTGATGGAGCAGCCGATCGAAATCAAGGATCTGCCCACCGCTGAGCGCACGGCCGCCGCAATCCGCAGCGGGAGGGAGCGATCCAGCGCCGGCGAGGTGGTCTTCGAGCAGGTGAGCTTCGCCTACCGGCCGGACGAACCGATCCTCAGCGACCTCTCCTTCCGGATCGCCCCGGGTGAGCACGTGGCCCTGGTAGGGCCCACCGGCTCGGGCAAAACCACCGTGATCCGCCTGCTCTGCCGGCTCTATGAGCCCCAGCGGGGCCGCATCCTGCTCGATGGCATCGACATCCGCCAACTGCCCATTCCCACCCTGCGGCAGCGCCTGGGGGTGGTGCTCCAGGACACCTTCCTGTTCAGCGGCAACGTGGCCGACAACCTGCGCCTCGATACGCCGATAACCCACACCCAGCTGCAGGAACTGTGCGCCGAGCTGGGACTCGCCCCCCTGCTGCGCCGCCTGCCCGATGGGCTGGCCACGGAGCTGCGGGAACGGGGCGGCAACCTCTCCTCCGGCGAGCGCCAGTTGCTCTCGGTGGCGCGGGCGGCGATCCGCGATCCCTCGGTGCTGGTGATGGATGAGGCCACCGCCTTCATGGACCCCTCCACCGAGGCCACCCTGCAGCACGACCTCGACAAGCTGCTGCACGGGCGCACCGCGATCGTGATCGCCCACCGCCTGGCAACGGTGGAGGCTTGCGACCGGATCCTGGTGCTGCGCAGGGGGCACCTGATCGAGCAGGGCAGCCACAGCCAGCTGCGTCAGGCCGGCGGCGTCTACGCCCGGCTGGCCGACCTGCAGGAGCGGGGACTGGCGGCACTCTGATCCTGCCAGGCGCCAAGGATCGCGGCTATCGGTCAGGATCGGGGGATTGCGTTGCACGCGGCAGTCGTGGCCTCCGCCGAGCTCCTCACCAGCCTCTACGGGGAACGGCACCGCCTCTGCCCGACGCCCAATCCCCAGCCCAGCCTGGTGCTCAGCTGCGAGCGGGCCATCGACCTGATCGAACTCGAACAGCTCTGTGATGCGGTGGGCTGGAGCCGCCGGCCCCTGCGCCGGGTGCGCAAGGCGCTGGCGCACAGCCTGCTGCGGGTTGGAGTCTGGCGGCACGACCCCCGTCTGCCCAAGCTGGTGGGCTTCGCGCGCTGCACCGGCGACGGCATTGTGGAGGCCACCATCTGGGATGTGGCGGTTCATCCCCACTACCAGGGGGCTGGACTGGGCAAGCAGCTGATGGTGTATGTGCTCGACCTGCTGCGGGCCATGGAGGTGGAACGGGTGAGCCTGTTTGCAGATCCCGGAGTGGTGAACTTCTACATGGCCCAGGGCTGGGAGCTCGAACCCCAACAGCGCCGCTGCGCCTTCTGGTACTCCCCCTAGGAGCCGGGGCCGTTGGCGCCGTAATAGGCCGCAGCCAGCTGCTCGGCGCTGGAGCCCCGCCGCCAGGCCCGGCGCAGGCGGGCATTGGCCAGGGTGGCCTGCCAGATGCCGAGGGTCCGCCAGCGGCGCCCATCCACCCGCAGGGTTGCCCCCAGCGGGTGCAGACGGGTGTGCTGGCGCAGGCGCTGCACCAGCTCCAGGTCTTCCATCAGGGGGATGGGCGCCAGTCCTCCGGCGTGGGCAAGCAGGCTGCGGGGCAGCAGCAACCCCTGGTCGCCATAGGGAAGCTGACGCCAGCGGCTGCGCAGCGCCACCCCCAGCTCCACCAGCCGCAGGGCAGGGCCGGGGGCGTCGATCGCCAGGGTGAAATACCAGGCCGCCGGCGGGCGCCCCAGGGCGGCGGCCAGGGAAGCCTGCCAGCCAGCCCCGAGGCGGGCATCGGCATGGAGCAGCAGCAGCCAGGCGCCACTGCTGCGGGCCACCCCCAGGGCCAGCTGCTGACCTCGGCCTGGGCTGCATGGGAGCACCCGGGCTCCGGCCAGGGCCGCCAGCCGAGCCGTGCCATCGCCACTGGCCCCATCCACCACCAGCACCTCGGCCAGCAGCTGGGGCGCCGTGGCCAGATCGGCCAGCAGCAGCGGCAGCCGCGCCGCCTCATTGCGGGCCGCGATCACCACCGAGATAGCAGCCGGGATCAGCGCCATGGCGCCAGGTCCGCCTCCCTGTCCAGGTCTGGGCGCCAGGCCAGCAGGGCCGGCTCCAGACCGCGGCGTGCCAGGGCGGCAAGGGTCTGCTCCAGCACCCCAGCGCTGCCCCAGGCGATCCCCTCCATCAAGGCAGGATCGGGCCGTCGCAGGCCGATCAGCCAGTAGCCCCCGTCGCAGGCGGGGCCGAGCACCGCTTCCCGGTGATCCAGCGCCGCAAAGGCCGAGGCCAGGTCGGCCCGCTCCAGCTGGGGCAGGTCACTGCCGATCAACACCACCCGCCGGGCCCGTTCGGAGGCCGCCCGCCGAAACTGACGCTGCATGCGCACCCCCAGCCCCCCTCCCCCCTGCAGCACGGTGCGGCCCACCCCAAGCTGGTCGCCCAGGCGCCGGGCGGCCCGGGGGGCGAGCCCGTCAACCGCCAGCACCAGCTCAATGCCCAGCTGGCTGGCCAGCGGGCGGGCCACCGCCAGGGTATGGCCGGTGAGCCGGGCCTGAATCCGGGCGGCCGCCACCGCCCCGAGGCTGGCGGCCAGCCGCCGCTTGCAGCGCCCTGGAGCGGGCCAGCGGGCCAGCACCACCAGCTGGCTGGCAGCCGGGCGGTTCAACCGCCGCGGGGCAGCTCCCTGGGCTTGAGCTCCAGGTTGAGGCGCTGCTCACCGCGCCGCAGCGCCACCGCGAGGGGCTGGCCAACCTTGCCCTGGTCCACCGCCAGCTGCACCTCGGAGGGGTTCCGCACCGCCTTGCCGCCAACCTGCTCGATCAGGTCGCAGGGCTTGAGACCACCGGCGGCGGCCGGGCTGCCGGCCATCACTTCCACCACCACCACCCCGTTCACCTCAGGAAGGCGGCATTCATCGGTGCTGGCGTTGATCTCCCGGGCCAGTTGGGGAGTGAGGGCCTGCAGGCGAACGCCGATGTAGGGATGGCTGGCCGAACCCCGCTCCAGGATCTGGGAGGCGATCTGGCGGGCCACATTGATCGGAATCGCAAAACTGAGGCCTGCCCCCGGGGCCTGGCGGATCGCGGTGTTGATGCCGATCACCTGGCCGCGATCGTTGATCAGCGGGCCGCCGCTGTTGCCGGGGTTAACGGCGGCGTCGGTCTGGATGTAGGGCACCCGCTGGCCCTCACCGATGGCATTGGTGCGCTGGATGGCACTGATGATCCCGGCGGTCACCGTGTTGTCCAGACCGAGGGGATTGCCGATGGCGATCGCCACCTCCCCGGGGCGCACCTTGGCGGAATCCCCCAGGGGGGCGACAGGCAGTTTCGAGGCCACCACCTTGACCACGGCCACATCGGTGAGGGGATCACTGCCGAGCACCTTGCCGTTGAAGCTGCGGCCATCGGGCAGGGTCACGCTCACCTCGCTGGCGCCCTCCACCACATGGGCATTGGTCAGAAGCACCCCGTCGGAGCGGGTGATGAAGCCCGATCCCTGACCCTGTTGCTGCTCAATCGTGGGCCCGCGCCCGAACAGCCCGCCCAGGGGATTGACCATGCGCCTGACGGTGTCGATCCGCACCACGGCTGGACCGACCTTGGCCACCGCATCCACGATCAGGGTGCTGCCCTGCTGCAGGGGCGGGCTGGGGGCCGCGTCGCTGATGGGGGTCTGGACGGGGGAGCGACCTGGCAGGCCCGGCAGCCCCTGGCCACATCCCACCAACAGCAGCGCCGGGGCCAGCAGCGCGGCGGGAGCTAGCAGCGCTGCTCGGCAGCGGCGGGAAAGGGGTGGCATGGAAGCGGAATGGGCCAGGTCGGAATCCGTTTCATTAAAGACCGCTTCCCTGCGGAGCCACGCGTAGATTCGGCTCCAACGAGCGGTGGGGATAGGTGGAGCAGCCGGTGCAGCAGGGAGATGGGCTGTGGCACCAGGTTCAGCAGGCCCTCCAGGCCAACCTCAGCAAACCCACCTTCGAAACCTGGATCCGCCCGGCCCGCTGCAGGGGCTACAGCGCGGACCAGCTGCAGCTGGAGGCGCCCAACAGCTTCGCCTGCGGCTGGCTGAGCAAGAACTATCTCGGCACGATCGAATCCGTCGCCAGCGAGATCGCCGGCAGGCGGGTGCAGGTGCTGGTCAGTGCCGCCAGCGAAGAGGATGGCCGTCTGGTGCCAGCCAGCCAGGGCACGGGCAACGGGGCCACCAAGCCCCCGGCGGGCCTGCCGGCTGCTCCTGCCCAGGCCACCGGTGAGGCCCCCCGCAAGGGGGCTCCGGGGCTGAACCCCCGCTATGTGTTCAACCGCTTTGTGGTAGGGCCCAACAGCCGCATGGCCCATGCGGCATCCCTGGCGGTGGCTGAGGCGCCCGGCCGTGAATTCAACCCCCTGTTCATCTGCGGCGGGGTGGGGCTGGGCAAAACCCACCTGATGCAGGCGATCGGCCACTACCGCCTGGAAATCTACCCGGAGGCTCGTGTGTTCTATGTGAGCACCGAATCCTTCACCAATGACCTGATTCAGGCGATCCGCAAAGACAGCATGCAGGCATTCCGCGATCGTTATCGCGCCGCTGATCTGATCCTGGTGGACGATATTCAGTTCATCGAGGGCAAGGAATACACCCAGGAGGAGTTTTTTCACACCTTCAATGCCCTGCACGAGGCTGGTCGTCAGATCGTGATCGCCTCCGACCGCCCCCCGAACCAGCTGCCGAAGCTGCAGGAGCGGCTGATCTCCCGTTTCTCAATGGGGCTGATCGCCGACATCCAGGCGCCGGATCTGGAAACCCGCATGGCGATCCTGCACAAGAAGGCCGAACAGGAGCAGATGGTGCTGCCCCGCGACCTGATCCAGTTCATCGCCGGCCGCTTCACCTCAAATATCCGCGAGCTGGAGGGGGCCCTGACCCGGGCGGTGGCCTTCGCCTCGATAACCGGTCTGCCGATGACGGTGGAAGCGGTGGCACCGATGCTCGATCCGGCCGGTGGCGATGTGGAGGTCAAACCTACCCAGGTGATCGAAAAGGTGGCCGAGGTATTCGGTGTGGGCATTGAGGAGATGCTGAGCGCCAGTCGCAAACGATCGGTCAGCCGGGCCCGCCAGGTGGGGATGTACCTGATGCGTCAGAGCACAAACCTGAGCCTGCCGCGCATCGGCGAGGCCTTCGGCGGCAAGGACCACTCAACGGTGATGTACGCGGTCGAGCAGATCGATCTCAGGATCAACAGCGATCCTGCCCTCTCGCGCCAGGTGCAGCAGGTGCGGGACCTGCTGCAGATCGATTCCCGCAAGCGCCGCTGAGCCCGGCCAGGCTCAGCGGCAGCCCTGCACTCAACGACAGCCCTGCACGGAGATGCGGTAGCTGAAACCCAGGGCACCCGGATCGTTGCTGGCTCCCACCTTGAAGTTGATCTGGGAGGTCTGCTTGCCGGGCACCGCCGGGAAGGGGCCGAACATCTTGCCGGTGCCCATCGGCGGGTTCATGACCGTATTGAACAGCTGCAGGTTGGAGCCGTCGCTGAATTTCATATAGCCCTCCACCGGGTATTGGGCGTTGGGGTCAGATGAGTTGGCGGTGAAAAAATATTTATAACTGGTGTAAGGTTTAGTAACAAAAAAGTCGGTGTTCCAGTTGGTTTTGCCGATCAACTTGCCCCGCCCCACCGATTTTGAAACGATCGCCGAGGTGCCGTTGCCACCCACCGGCTGCAGGAAGGTGCAGGTGGGCGCAGCGCTGGCGGCCTGCTGGGCCAGGCCCACGGCCACTGCCAGGGGCATGGCCAGCGCAAGGGAGAGCCGCTGGCGGCAGGGGTTCGGGAAGGGCATGGGAGGGGGAGAGGTGCCGAGAGTTTAGGGCTGGTAGGGCACGGGCCAGGCCGTCACCCAACTCAGTCTTGGGCGGTGTATATTGAACTAAGCTTGTTGCATTGGGGCTAACTAGCCTTACCACCTGGTTTTACCAATGGGTTCCAGCATAATGTCACAGTTCCACACTTAACCTGGTGAAGCCGATAACAATGGCGGCGCTATCTCCGCTCAGTTATCCATGGGACCCGCCAGGCCCTATCCGCTGCTCGGGGTATCCGTAGGCACACTCCTATCCGCCGCCATGGCTGCCGCGCCCATGACTGCAGCTGCAGTGGGATTCAGCGGTGACTATGCCCCTGCCAACTGGACCACAACATTGAGCCCTTCCCCACAACACTGAGCCCTTCCAGTGATGGCTCGGTTGATCCCACTGAGGTGGGTGGGCAGGTGGAACCTGTCAGCCCGGGCGCTGGAGCGCTGGGGCGCGACCTGGCTGAAGGCCGGCCGTGCTGCCCCATCCCGCAAAGTTTGCATTGGTAGTTTCGCAAAAGCCACACTCCATGCCCCGCAGTTTACGCATTACAATGCCCACATTCCTCGCATCCGGGTGCCTGCGTGCCCGCCTACATCACTCGAATCGTGGATGCCGAGCTGCGGGAGCTGCTGGCATCCGCTGGTGCGGTGGTGATCGAGGGGCCCAAGGCCTGCGGCAAAACGATGACGGCCTCGCAGCAGGCGGCCTCTCGCGTGTTGCTGGATATCGACCAGGCCGCGCGCCAGGTGTTGGCGGTGGATCCGGGTTTGTTGCTAGAAGGAGCCAGGCCACGCCTGCTCGACGAATGGCAGGTGGCACCTGAGCTCTGGAATCAGGTGCGCAGAGCTGTCGA